>JADFXO010000009.1:10215-27930 GCA_015233485.1 Nitrospirota bacterium | reverse complement strand
GCGAAGTCCGTCGCTTGTTTTACGACCGAGTTGTGGAGGTTGATTATGACTTCCTGTTCAGCGGTTACCTGAGCGATTACCTGCCTGGCAAGCTCAAGCTCACGATTGCGGTATTTTAATGCCCTGTCAAGACCCAGCTTCTCAAGCGCCTTTTCTACCGACACTAACAACTGGTCAATGTCAACAGGCTTTTTTATAAAATTTATCGCCCCGTCGCGCAGCGCCTGTATAGCGTTTTCCTCGTCACCGTATCCTGTAAAGACTATCGCCTCGAAATCTTTGTTCATCTCCCTCATTTCATGCAAGGCCGTAAGTCCGTTCATAATGGGCATTGTAATGTCTGTAATGACGATGTCGATCTTCGCAAGTCCAAATGTCTTGACCGCGTCCTCACCATTTTCGGCCTCTATAACCATCCAGTTTTCCTTTGCCAGAACCCTTGCAAGGCGTTTGCGGGGCAGTTCTTCGTCTTCAACCAGGAGTATGACCGGCTGAATAAAGTGCTCTTGCCGCGCGACCACTCTTTCTCTGGCCCTTCCAAGTGACATGCTGAGCGCCTCAAGGTCTATCGGTTTTTTTAAATAGTCAAGGACGCCTTCACGAAGCGCCATCACGGCGGTATCAGTCTCTCCAAACCCGGTAAACAGGATTATATCGGTATCAGGCGACAGACGTTTGACCGTAGTAATGACCTCCATCCCGTCGATGCCCGGCATCTTCATGTCAGTTAAAACTATATCCGGCTTATCAGAACGAAACAACTCAAGGCCAGTGTGGCCGTCTCCGGCCTGTATTACATCAAACCTCTCCTTTTGAATGTACTTCGCCAGTTGCTTTCTGACCACCTCATCGTCTTCGATTAGTAAAACCTTATGTAGCAGCATATCTTTCTCCCTCCATTGTTGGCAGCATTATCCTGAATATCGTCCCTTTGCCGGCGACGCTTTCCACTGATATTGCACCACCGTGTTCTTCTATTATTTTTTTTGATACCGAAAGGCCAAGCCCCGTACCCTTGCCCGGGGCGTTTGTAGTAAAAAATGGCTGAAAAATCTTGTCTTTAATAGCCTCAGGGACGCCCGCACCTGTGTCTCCTATCTCTACGACTACTTTATCAGGCGGCAGCAGATACGTACTTATTTTGAGATGTTTATCCCTTTTGGGGTCGTCTCTCATGGCATTTCTGGCATTGGTTATCAGGTTAATAAACACCTGCTCCAGGCGTATAACATCACCTTTTATCTGCGGAAGATCCGGCGCCAGATTTTTTGTTATTATTATCCCGATGTTTTTCAACTGCTGGTCTAACAATTTAAAAGGCTCTTCTACCACTGAGTTTATGTCTAATATTTCGGTGTTCATGGCCTCGGTGCGGCGCGTAAAAACCCTCATGTGGTCAATGATTGCCGCCATTTTATCGACTTGTTTCACGATGTCGGAAAGGTCTGTCACAAGTTCTTCGGGGTCATGCCGGCCTTTTTGTATATCCTTTAATATAGACTGGCAGATTATTTTTATGCCATTCAGGGGCTGGTTCAGTTCATGGGCAATACCGGCGGTAAGCTCTCCTAAGGCCGAGAGCTTCGCCGACTGAATGAGCTGTGCCGTGGCCTCCTTTAATTCCTTATTAATCCTCTCCAGCTCCTCCGCCCTTGCCTCAATCTGCGCTTTCGCAACTATAATCTCATCAAACAGGCTGTGAAATCTCTGCTCCAGCACCATGAGCTGATCTCCCGCGAGTACGCCGTGCGGTTCTATCCCAAGATGCTCTTTTGAGACAGTTGACACATAATTATCAAGCATCTTGATACGCATAGTAATATAGAGCATTATCACGATAAAGGCCAGTATAAGGACGGCACCGCTGATGATACTAAAACGCTTGTTGCCGGACTGCACCTTTTCTCTGATGACATTTACGTCGCTTAGGGGGATTAACGAGGCAAACATCAGATAGAGTTCGTTCTCGCCATAGTCTAAAAAAGACTTGCCTCCGAATATAAAATTATTATTCAGGTCTTCAAGTTTCTTCTCTGTTGTCAGCAATTCCGGCCTGTTGATTGCGATTATGGTATGGTCTTTGGCGTCGGCCAGCACTATGGTTCTCCTGTCTGTGAGGGCACCCATCGTGTGCTGAAGCAAGTCATTATTGAGGCGATGGGCAATTACGAGGACTGCGGCCTTGTTGCCGGCGGCGTCTTTCACCTCCTCGGAGGCAAGGATATAATTTATGCCGCCGAGGGAGGTAATGCGGGATTGCTCCGGAGGCAGCCGCAATTGCGCCAAATTACTAAACACGCCGGACATGGGATCAGATGTTTCATTATATACCTCTCTTAGGCTTCCATCCGCGCCATAGAGCATTGCGTACTCGATTCCAACGTAATATTTGAGAACCGATGCCCGCGGCAGCCACTGCGGGATTTCCTCCTCTTCGTATGTCTTGACCGGCGGGGCTGGCGTCTGGCCGTTTTCCCATGCCGCGTTTTTGACATAGGCAGCCATGGCATTGTTGTTTGCCAACGCCCCGGCGGCGCGCCGATAACCCAAAAAATAACTGTCGAATATCTGCCTGTTTTCGGCGCTTTGCCCGTCTAATCTTTCAGTTAGTTGGGCGTTAAACTGCTCCTTCAGCATCCTTCCATGAAAGTAATTTATCACTGCGCCAAGTACAAGAGCCATTACAAACATAATGGCGGCTATCTTCAGCGTGAGCGAGACATTGCCGAAAATACCAGAGGTGCGTTTCTTTAGTGAGTTCATCTGTTTTGTTCCACCTCTATTTTATTCATATCCAATTTATTCATACCCAACAATAAAAAAACTGGATTCCTGCTTTCGCAGGAATGACAGAAAAAAACGCAGGATAGACCTCCCGTTTTACGAAAAAGACCTCCCGTTTTACGAAAAATGACCCGCCGGTAAGCGCCGCCGCTACCGGCTCTGAACTCTTAACTGCTTATTGAGAACATCAGGGGTTATTTCCCCTCTACTTCGATTTCCTTAGTTGCAGGTTTGGGGGCTTCTTTTAACACCTCGTCGAAGTTACCCTTAAGAACCTGGACCTCGGCAGGTTTGTCAACTTCCTTTTTGATACGAAACAAGACTATTCCACAGTACTGCTCACCGGCGGACGGGAACGCGCTGCCGGGGTTGGAGAAACTCGTATCTCTCGGTGATGTCGCGTTACAATCGGTAAACCACGAATACGCATTGGACGACAATGCTGAAAAGACAATAAGACACAGCGATATGATAATGATTTTTTTCATTTAGCCACCTCCATACTTTTGATAAATTACCATTCTTCATGATAACCTAATTTCATGGAAATAAGCAAGCCGGGCGCAAAAGCTGCCGTACCAAAAGCGCAGGGCATTCGCTCACTTGAATTTTCACACGCCTCATTGTTAGACTTAGTAGAAAGGTAGGCTGATATGAATCTTAAAGATGTGAGTTTTTTCAGTGTCCTTTCGGACGAGGACATTGGGGAGATAAAGCCTTTCTTCCAAAGCGCCACCCATAGGAAGAAGGAGATGATATTTTCCGAGGGCGACCGTTCGGACTGGCTTTATATCGTCTCAAAGGGTAAAGTAAAGATCACCAGGCAATCGCTGGACGGCAAAGAACTCATCCTTGAACTCATCCAGCCCAATGAGCTTTTCGGCGCGGTTGCCGCATTTAAAGGATTTCCCTATCCGGCAAACGCCGTGGCAATGGAACCTTCCACCGTGCTTAAGATTTCGCGCAAGGATCTCTTTAAAATCATTGACAGGTTTCCAAGTGTGATGTTTTCAATTGCCTCTGTGCTTGGTGACAGGATGAAAAACGCCCACGACACACTAAAAAACATTGCCCTTGAGCGTGTCGAAAGCCGTATTGCCTCACTGCTTCTTAAACTTGCCATGAAATCCGCACCCGACGCCCTGCGTATTGACCTAAACCTCACCAAGCAGGACATTGCCGACATGGCCGGCACCACGGTTGAGACCTCTATTCGCACAATAAGCAAATTCAAAAAACTCGGCCTTATTTCGGAGAAAAAGGGCCTGTTCATAATCAAAGACCCCGACGGGCTTGGACTGTTTGGGCATTAAGGCCAATGCTAAGTTGCTGATAAATAAGTAAAGTTAAAATCTGTCATTCCTGCGAAAGCAGGAATCCAGCTCTTATGTCAAAATGCAGTCTCCCACATCTGTCATTCCCGCCTACGAGCAGCAATCCAGTCCTTACGCCATATTCTGAAAGACTGGATTCCTGCTTTCGCAGGAATGACAGACATCAACACAGACAGACTTGTTGCACTGCGACGTTAAGCCGGATGTTCCGGTTTTGGAACCAATGTGGCCAGCATATTATATACAAACAGCATTATTGATGCCACTTCCATGACTCCAAAGGCGGCTCCAACCATTCTTAATCCGCCATCTTGCGCGCTGTAAGTGGATATTGTATAGCATATTACCATACCGATTAGTCCTATGTTCGCAAGCCAGAACTGCGCCTCGGCCGCCTTGCGGCTTTTTATCACGCGCCCGGCGAATCGAGGCAGCACATGATATCCCACGCCGTATATCATCATCGTTACCCAGCCTAATAACATCAGATGCGAATGAACGAATTTCAATGTCAAATGGGCGGGGGAGGCCATCATCATTATGCCAAACAACGAAGATATCCCCAAATACACAACGCTTGCTGTGATAAAATTCTTTACATAGCTATCCATCTCTCATACCTCCATAAAATAGTATTTCCTTTTAATCTATACTATCAGTTTGTATGAGACAATACCATGATAAATATCATAAACGGTTATATGCGGCCATAAGGGCATCTCTCATAACCTCAACGGGGGCAGCTCCGGGTTTCGTCCAGAGTTCAAACGCCAGGATGCCCTGCCAAAAAAGCATACCGAGGCCGTTTACGGTTTGGCAGCCGAGTTTTTTTGCCTCGACAAGAAGCGGCGTGTCTCTATATATCACGTCACATACGATATGATCTTTTTTTAGTAATTTCTTATCGATAGGAAGCGGGTCGCCCTTGTGAAGCCCAAGCGGGGTGGCGTTTATTAATATGTCCGAGCCGGTTACGGCGTCGGTTGAGGTCTCGGCGTGGACTTCGGGGTTCACTCTTTTTAAGTCGCGCACGAGGGCGTTTAGTTTTGGCGTGTCGGTATCGAAAATCCTTAACGAAGGAGCCTCTTTTGCTATGTAATACGTTATAGCCCGCGCCGCGCCGCCGGCCCCGACCATAAATACCTTACTGTTTTTCAGGGGTACGTCGGATATTTCCAGAGATTTCATAAACCCGCGCCCGTCTGTATTGTAGCCTGTCAGTTTGCCGTTAAAGTTTACAATCGTATTAACCGCCCCGATAAACCTTGCCTCTTCGTGGCAGTCGTCAAGGAATTGGATGGCCTTTTCCTTGTATGGAATTGTAATATTTGCGCCAAGAAAGTTCAACGCGCGTATTGAGCGTATCGCATCTCCAAGCATTTCTGGCTTGACATCGAACGCTAAGTAACGGCAGTCCAGCCCTATATGATTAAACCCCGCGTTGTGCATGGCCGGAGACAGGCTGTGCCCTACGGGATTGCCAATAAGCCCCGCCAGTTTGGTATGTGCGGTAATCATTTAATCCACCTCCTCTATTGCCTTTATTAAGCCTTCAAACGAAGACTCTATTATTTTTGTCTTTACGCCGAGGGCTTCCCCTATAAAATCCGTCGTCGTGTCATCGAGGAACACGTTTTGACCGTCCCTTAGGGTTACATCAGGGATAAAAATTATCTCGGCCGGTAGCCCCATGAAGGTGCGCACAATGTCTCTGCCTGTCAGGAGGCCGGTTACAGTAACAGTTGTGCCGAAAAACTGATTCTCAACGGGGACCACCCTTAAATCTATGCCGGTTTTCTTATTTAATTTCTGTGATATTTTCTTAAGGTATGGATAGAACGATGTGCCGGTAAGCAGCGATATGGGAGTTTTTGGTACGTGTTTTAGTTTTTTAAATCTCCCTGCACGATGTAAGAACTCCGGCACCATGCCCACGCCGTTTTCTTTTTGGGGCAACTCGCCGTAGTCTTTCAGGGGAGGGAAGGGGGCTTCGCCTCTCAGGTACAGCTCATCGGCGGCATAGACTATCTGCTCGCCGTATTTTTTTTGAAATTTCTTCTGAAATGCCTCAATAATCGAAAGAGCGCTCGCAGCGTCCTCTTTTGTGACTGGGTTTATCTTTTTATTCGCATAGACGGTTAACCCGACAGGCACTACGGCTATTGATGACAGGTATGGATAGAACTTTCTCAGGTCAGTTATTGTCTGTTCAAGGTCTTTGCCGTCGTTGTAGCCGGGGCAGAGGACTATCTGGGCGTGCAGCTTTATCTTGTTTTTTGTCAGTAACTGGATTTCTTTTAAGACATCCCCGGCCTTAGCGTTGCCAATCAACTTTTTTCTGATCTCTTCGTTTGTGGAATGGACGGATATGTAGAGCGGGCTTAGTCTCTGCTCAACAATCCTTCGCTTGTCTGCGTCGCTGAGATTGGTAAGCGTTATATAACTTCCATAAAGAAAGGACATCCGGTAGTCTTCGTCTTTGATGTAGAGGGTCTTTCTCAGCCCTTTGGGGAGTTGATTGACAAAACAGAATAGGCAACGGTTCTTACATGTTGATATTTTAAAGGATTTCAGCTCCAGCCCCAGACATATGCCTTCGGCTGTAGTAATTATTTTCTCAAATAATTTTCCTCTTCTGCTGATCAGCAGGGAGTATTCCTGCTCGTTTGAATAGAACATGAGGTCTATTTCGTCAGTGATTGTGTGTCCGTTTACGGAGATTAATTTGTCCCCCGGCATAAGGCCGACCTCGTGTGCGGGTGAACCGTCCAAAACATCCGTTATCGTGCTTCCATTAGCCATCGTTGTAAACAAGCCCCTTTATAATGTAGTGCAGCCCCGAGGCAACCGTCAAAATGGCCGTAACCCAAATCAGCACAGTCTGGTCTGGCAGCAGATGCCCAAAGTTTATTCTCAATAAGATATACGCCAGGAGTATCATCTGCGCCGCTATGGCCGATTTCCCCAGTACGCTTGGTCTTATGAATACTACATGGTGTATCAGATAAAACAAAACCCAGCCCAAAAGCACAATCAGGTCGCGGCTTATTATGGAAATTGTCAGCCACGCGGGGACCCACCCGTATATAGCAAACAAGATGAAGGATGTTATGAGTAAAAACTTGTCTGCCATGGGGTCAAGGAATTGCCCAAGTTTCGTCTGCTTCTTCGTAACGCGGGCAATCAGGCCGTCAAGGGCGTCAGTGATGGACGCCAGAACAAATACCGCAAGGGCGATATCGTACCTCCTGTAAATCAGCGTCGAGGCAAAAAACGGTATTGCCACTATTCTTAACAGTGTCAGTGTGTTTGGTATGTTTAGCACACCCATATTCGCCCTCAAGGTATATTTAATGGTATTAACTTGCCTTCTAATTCCCGAATCCCGATTGCCTTATAGCATTCGGCCGTGCCGGTTTCCATAATGGAGCGGAGTTTCATGGCGTGGCAGCCCTCTAACTGTAAAGAATAGATGTCCGCATTTTTAATCGCCCTCTGAAGAGGCAGTTTATACTGCCCCAGGTGCCTGTATAAATACCTGGCCTGACATATGCCAAGATCGGCATATATTGAGCCGCGCACGTCCAGCGTTTTTTTAAAGCGCGCCGCGGCCGCCTCAAAGAAACCCTCGCCGGATGCGACCTCAGATACCATCAGCTTTAACATCCCAATGCTCCACAGAGTGTATGCGGAGCTTACCACGTCGCCAATCTTGCCGTACATGTCAAGGGCTGTCCTAAGATGTCTAAGCCCATCGCCGTAAGAACCGTTCATCCTCAGGGCGTTGCCTATGCCGCAGTGGGAATATGCCGTGCCAAAACGGTCTTTAATTGAAGAGAATATATTGCCGGCATTGGTATAGCATTGAAGGGATTGCTCGTACAGGCCTTTCATGCGGTATGCCCCGCCGAGGCCGCATTGGCAGTATCCGGTGCCGGATGTGTCATTGAGGGCGTTAAACATCCCCTCTGCCTCAGTAAACGCATCTAATGAGCCGTTAATGTCTCCCTTCACGCGCAGGGTACCTGCAAGCGCCCATGTGCTGAAGGCAGCGCCGGCACTGTCGCCTAACTCCGCGTAACGCGACTTTATCTGTGTAATATCGTTGAGGGCGTCCTGCCAGTATCCAAGTGCGCGCCTTGCCAGTGCCATGCCAAGCTGGGCGTCGAGGGCTGCGTCCTCTATTGACGCCTCATGGGCCGCCGCCGCTGCCTTGGCGTAATTTTCTGCGGCAGCCTTATAATTCCCTGTCATTCGCTGCGTGTCCGCGATTGAAGTAAGACACTCAATGTAGAGACGGTTGTTGGGCGCCTCTTCTTTTAGAGCGGCCTTAAGGGCGGCCCTTAGGATTTTGGCCGCTTCGGCGTAGTTTGACTTGCCGCTTTGGTATTGTGCCCTTGCAATGAGAGTTTTAGCGTCCATACGGGTTTGTCTTTTCCTTTACGGCCTTAATGGTTTCCTTATAGTTTTTTGACTTATAAAAGGCAGAGCCCATGACCAGTATGTCCGCCCCTGCCGCGGCGACATCTGCGGCGTTGTCAACCGTTACGCCGCCGTCAACCTCTATCTTCACACCGGTGAGGCCTTTTTGCGTTATCAATGATTTCAGCGCGGCGATTTTTTTGAGTGAATGGGGGATGAAACGTTGCCCGCCAAACCCGGGATTTACCGACATTAATAGAATGACATCGGCGTCGTATAGGACATTCTCCAGCGCCGATACAGGCGTGGATGGATTTATGGAGACGCCCGCCTTTGCCCCAAGTGACCTGATAAGGTTGAGCGTGCTGTTGAGATGTCTGTCCGCCTCATAGTGAACGGTGAGAATATCGGCGCCCGCGTCGATGAAATTCTTTACGTACCTGTCAGGCCGTTCTATCATCAAATGGACGTCCAGCGGCAGCGTGGCGGCCTTCTTTATCTGTTCAACAATAAAATACCCTAGTGTGATGTTGGGAACGAAACTGCCGTCCATGACGTCTATGTGAAAATAATCTGCCCCGGCCTCCTGGGTTTCTTTGATTTCCCTGCCTAACTCCAAAAAATTTGCCGACAATATAGACGGCGCTGTCAAGACCATAATTATTGCTCCTCTTCTTCTTCTTTTTCTTCAGTGGCAGACATCATCACATGGATTAAGTCGCCCTGCGTTACTGTTGTACCTGGTGTGGGGGATTGGCTTGCTATGCGTCCTTCCGTGCCTGTAATATCTATTTTCAGGCCAAGAGACGCGGCAAGCTGCTCTGCCTGTGCCTTGTCTTTACCGGCAAAATCAGGGCAATAGTACGTTGTGGGAATAGGTCCCTTGCTTACAATCAGCGTAATGTCATTGCCGCTTCGCTCATCCGGCCCCGGCCTTTGTGAAATTACCATCCCTTGTCCTACGGTGTCTGAGTGTACCTCAATTACCTTGCTTATCTTCACCTTGCTCTGGGCTACCGTTTCCTGAGCCTTCTCCAGGGAAATCCCCCTCAGGTCTCCCATAAACTGATAGCGCGGCCCCTTGCTCATCAGTACGGAGACCGTCCGGCCCTCTTTTATCTTATTGCCAAACGGTATGTTTTGTTTCACTATATGGCCGGCCGGCACTATGGGGTCATAGTCCTCCCCTTCAACTCTTAAATAGAGCCTCATGCCGTTTAAGGCCTCGTTAGCCTCTACAAGATTTTTTAATTTCAAATCCGGCACCTCAACGCTTTTACTCGTCGTCAGGAGGGCGAATGTTACATAACCAGCCAATACCGATATGACGATAAACAAGATCAAAAAAACCGTCAACCTTACCAGAGTTCTCATCGTTTAGCTTTACAGTATGACATCCCCTACTTCCTCTGAGTCCATAGTTCGCGGCCACCCGCACCCCACACGGCATGGCCGTTGATAAGCCATCACAGCCACCGTGATAAAGAATACACGACTTTGGTGCGTTTTATCAAGTGTCTTATGTGAAAAATTTGTGTCATAACAGCCTTCAGCCGGAGTGCCGAAGCCGCCAACGGGCGGCAGCTTAAATTCAACAGATAAAACATGTGCGTGATTATGGGGTGAAGGGGGATTATCCCCCTTCGTCTTTAATCCTTATCTTCCTAAGATAATTATTGACATTATCGTATAAAAACGTGTATTTTATAGTTAGAAGAGGAAAGTATAGCGTGTGAATGAGGATATATGAACGATGTGTCGAGGTGGTAAAAGATGTTTGAGAAATTTACTGAAAGAGGAAGAAAGATAATAATATATGCCAAGGAAGAGGCTGAAAACAGGCAGAACGATTACCTTGGGACAGAGCACCTGCTTCTTGCCATACTAAGGGATAAAGACGGCCTGCCAGTAGCGATCCTAAGGAAGATGGGCCTTTCCACAGAGCATATCAGGATTGAGGTAGAGCGCAATCTGCCGGCAGGGACAAATCTCCTGACCTTTGGAGAGATACCGTTTACCCCACGAGCAAAGAAGGTGCTTGAGCTGTCCGTTGAAGAGGCGAGGCTCCTTGGCCACAACTACATTGGGAGCGAGCATCTGCTGCTTGGGCTTATAAGAGAAGACGAGGGGATAGGCGGTAAGATATTAAGGAACCTTGGGGCAAATCTGTTGGGCGCAAGGCAGCTTACGATAAATCTCTCCATGCGCACACAGGCCTATACCAAGATGAAGAAGAACACAACACCCGCGCTTAACGAGTTTGGCCGTGACCTGACGGCAATGGCGCAGGAGGGCGTTCTTGACCCTGTCATCGGCAGAGAGGACGAGGTTGAGAGGATTCTCCAGATCCTTGGGCGCAGGATAAAAAATAACCCGGCAATAATCGGCGGCCCTGGCGTAGGGAAGACCGCTATTGTAGAGGGCCTCGCGCAGAAAATAGCATCCGGCGACATACCTGAAAACCTCGCGGGCAAGAGGATAATTGCCCTTGACCTTGGCGCCCTCATAGCCGGCACGAAGTACAGGGGGCAGTTTGAGGAACGCCTGAAGGTTATAATGAAGGAGATAAAGCAATCCGACAATGTCATCTTATTTGTTGACGAGCTGCACACGTTAATCGGCGCGGGGGCTGCCGAGGGTTCGGTAGATGCCTCAAGCATGTTAAAGCCGGCGCTCTCAAGGGGTGAGATACAGTGCATTGGGGCGACCACCTCGGCGGAGTTCAGAAAATATATTGAGAAAGACGGCGCCCTTGAGCGCAGATTCCAGCCTATTTATATTGAGCCGCCCACTGTTGAGGATACGGTAAAAATACTTGCCGGCCTTAGAAACAGATACGAAAGCCACCACGGCGTAAAACTTGCCGATGACGCGTTGGCGTCAGCGGCGCGGCTTTCAGACCTATATATATCGGACAGAAATCTCCCCGACAAGGCCATAGACGTTATTGATGAGACAGGCTCAAGGATTAAACTTAAGAGGTTCACTCCTCCCATAGAGCTGAAGGACATAGAAAAAGACCTCAGCAGGCTCAACAAGGAAAAGACGTTGTTCCTTCGCCTTAATGATATTGAAAAGGCGGCCTCAATCAGGGGCGAAGAGGAGAAACTAAAGCGCATCTATGATTCGGTACAGAGGAAATGGCAGGAGGATCTCAACAGCGAAGTCCCTGTGATTATCGAAGAGGACATAACATATACCGTATCAAAGATGACCGGCATACCGCTGTCCAGATTAGAAGAGAAAGAGACCGAACGTCTTCTGAACATGGAAGATGAACTGCACAAAAGGGTGATCTCGCAAAACGAGGCCATCGCGGCCATATGCAGAGCTATCAGGCGCTCACGCGCTGGAATCAAGAGCAGAAAAAAACCCGTCGGTTCGTTCTTCTTCCTGGGACCTACGGGCGTGGGCAAGACAGAACTGGCAAAGGCGCTTGCGGAGTTTCTCTTTAACGACGAGAAGGCGCTCATCAAAATAGATATGTCCGAGTACATGGAGAGGTTTAATGTGTCAAAACTCACCGGCGCGCCTCCCGGGTATGTTGGTTACGAAGAGGGCGGGCAGCTTACAGAGAAAGTCAGAAAAAAACCCTATTCAGTATTGCTCTTTGACGAGATAGAAAAGGCCCATCACGATGTCTTTAATGTCCTTCTTCAGATACTCGACGAAGGGGTGATTACAGATAATTACGGCAGAAAGGTGGATTTTAAAAATACCGTCATAATCATGACATCGAATCTCGGAGCAAGGATTATTGAGAAATCAACTCCTCTTGGATTCCAGAGGAATGCTAAGTTGGATGTTTACTCGAAGATTAAGGACAACGTCATGGATGAACTCAAAAAGACATTTAATCCTGAGTTCATAAACAGGGTTGACGACATAATCGTATTTCATCCTCTGGACAAGCCTGACCTCTACGCAATCATAGATTTGCTGATAGAAGAGACGAACTTGCAGCTTATTGACCATGACATTGCAATTGAGCTTTCTGATGAGGTCAGGGAATGGATTGTCGAAAAATATTATCAGCCTGCCTATGGGGCAAGGCCGATGAGACGAGCCATTCAGAAGGAGATAGACGACCCCCTTTCTGAGGAGATACTAAGGGGCAGATTTAAGGATGTCCAGACGGTAAGGATAGTCCTCAGAGACAACACACCCGTGTTTATCGGGGTTGAAGAGATGCAGTACATACCCGCGGGTGTTAACTAGTATATATGAAGACAAAGTCTATTATATTACTCCTTATCTTTGCCGCAGCTATTCTCGTAATACAGGCCGGCAGACAAGAGGGTAAGCGCGGCTCCAAACAGGTGGCCGAGGGCCAGGAAGCGCCGCTTTTCAAGTTGGCCGCGCCTGACGGCAAGGTAATCCCTGCTGAAGATTACAGGGGTAGGGCGGTTATCGTTAATTTTTGGGCGTCATGGTGTGCCTCCTGCGTGGCTGAGATGCCTTCTTTCCAGAAGTTTTATGAGAACAACAAATCCAACGCCTCTCTGGCGTTCATCACTGTCTTATATAGAGACAGTTATGACGATGCCCTGAAGTTTATGAAGGAAAATAAGTTCGACTTGCCGGTTTTTCTCGATGAGAAAAGCGCCAATGCGCGCGCCTTCGGTCTAACGGGTGTGCCGGAGACCTTTTTCATAGACAAACACGGCATACTTTTTAAGAAGATCCTTGGGCCTATCGAATGGGAATCTACGGATATAGATGAATTAGTCAAAGAACTCCTCTCTAAGGGTTGACCGATGCCCAGAAGGGCCAAATCTGCGAGGGCCAAATCTCCGCCAGAGTCAGTGAAATCTAACTTCACGCGGGCGGATTCAGAAGATCGGGCGGATTCAGAAGATACGCTTCTCTTTGCCGGTCTATTATATGCGGAGGACAGCTCTTATGAATTACTCAAGCGTCGCCTCGTTGAGTTGTTTTGTCCAATCAAGCTGGAGTCTGCTCAAAGGCCGTGGGATTACTCCAAATATTATAACGAAGAGCTTGGGGTACCCATTATGAGGCGTTTTGTAATCTTCGACACGTTGATTCGTTCCGAGACCCTTCCAGACATAAAACTCAGGACAAACGAACTGGAAAAAAGTCTCTCAATAGACGGTAAAAGGCAATACAACATAGACCCCGGGTATATCACCCTGTCAAAACTGGTACTGGCCACTACGAAAAACTACTCCCACAGGATTCACCTGCGAAACGGCATCTATGCCGAGGTCACTTTGCTCTATAAGGGCAGTGGCTATGTGCCGAATTGTTTTACGTACCATGATTACTGCGAGGCTGAATCTGTTGATTTTTTTAAGAAGGGCAGAGAATTGATTCATAAATCTATAGTATCGTCATATTGTCTCTGTGGATGACCTCGTCGGAGTATTTAAAGCCGAGGATACCTTCGATTTGTGAGGTCTTATGGCCGATGATTTTAAGTAATTCGGCGTTGCCGTAGTTTACAAGCCCCTTCGCTATTTGTTTGCCGGCCGGGTTGACGCAATAAACGGCGTCGCCTCTTTCAAAGACGCCGTGAATGGACTTAATACCGGATGGCAGGAGGCTTTTCCCGCCGCTTAGGATGGCCTTAGCGGCACCGTCATCAAGGGTGAGTCTGCCCTTTGAGCGAATGCCGAAGGCAATCCAGCCCTTTCGCGCGCAGTATTTCTTTGCAGTTGGCTCAAAGCGTGTGCCGGCTTCGCTGCCGTTGAAGATTGTTGTAAGAACTCCATCAGAGTTGCCGTTTATTATGTTGACGGCGATGCCGTCTTCTGTTGCCATCTTTGCTGCCACGAGTTTTGAGGACATCCCGCCCGTACCGCATATACTTACCGTACCACAGGCGGCTTTTTCCAGCTCCGGCGTGATTTTTTCTACGACTGAAATTAAGCGGGCTGATTCATTTTTCCCCGGGTCGGCGTCATAAAGGCCGTCCACGTCTGACAGGATAACTAGTCTATCCGCGGTTAGAAGAGAGGCCACAAGCGCCGCCAGCCGGTCATTGTCGCCGAATTTAAGCTCATCTATCGATACGGTATCGTTTTCGTTGATAATCGGGATGATATGAAAATCAAGCAGGGTTCGCAGCGTATTTCTGGCGTTGAGGTAACGCTGCCTGACGGAAAATACGTCTCTTGTAAGCAGCACCTGGGCAATTTTTTTATTGTACAGACTGAAGGCCTTTTCGTATGCCCAGACCAGAGAACTTTGCCCCGCGGCCGCCGCCGCTTGTTTTATATTGATGTCGTTAATCTGACCTTCAATTCCGAGCTTGCCCCTGCCTGCGGCTACAGCACCAGATGAAACTACAACCGTTTGATGGCCAATGTCGTGCAGCGCCGATATGTCGCGGGCAAGGCGATTGATTACGGTTTCGTTCAGGCCTTCCGGCGTGGTAATGATACTGCTTCCGATTTTGATTACTATGGTTTCCATGATTAAATGCATTGAGGGCGCTGCCCTCAAACTCCCGCAAGGAGGGTAACCCTCCTTGACCTGTACTTGCACGTATCTTAGCACGTATCTTATTGCGGCTTTGCCGCTATTAATATATCTCTTTTATTTTGTCGTATATTTCGTCGGGCTTTATCGTCGCACCGCCCGGTCTGCCGTAAAACAACACCTCGGCCTGCCCATTTATAGCAAGCCTTACGTCCTCTACCATCTGGCCGGAGTTAAGCTCGACGACCATGAATTTTTTCCGGCCTTGCCGTACCAGCAGCCTAAGGGCCTCATCAGGATATGGAAACAGGGTTATCGGCCTGAAAAGTCCGACCTTATATCCCTCGCGCCTAAGCGCCGTAACTGCGGAGTAGGCGAGGCGCGCGGCAGACCCGAAAGAGACCACTACCACCTCGGCGTCCTCTGTGTCGATGGCCTCGGAGCGTGTCTCGCTTCTTTTCATCGCATCGTATTTGGCCTGCATCTTGAGATTTAGTTCCTCAAGCTCATTGTCGCCCATATACAGGGTTTTGATAACATTTGGTTTTCTGTTTAAACAGCCCGTCAGCGCCCAGGTCTTTTCAGGAAGGTCGGGTTTGACGTACGGAGTTGGCGTAAAGGGTTCCATCATCTGCCCAAGAATGCCGTCGGCGAGTATGAGTACTGGGTTTCTGTACTGGTCGGCCTTGTCGAAGGCGAGCATTGTGAGGTCCCACATCTCCTGAACGTTGTATGGGGCATAGACGAGCAGCCTGTAGTCGCCGTGTCCACCGCCCTTGACGGACTGAAAGTAGTCGGCCTGAGAGCCTGAGATATTGCCAAGCCCCGGGCCTCCTCGCTGGATATTCACTATCAGGGCTGGGAGTTCTGCCCCCGCAAGGAAGGACAATCCCTCCTGCTTGAGGCTTATCCCCGGCGAAGACGATGAGGTCATTGCCCTCACCCCCGCGGCCGCAGCCCCGTAAACCATGTTAATGGCGGCAATTTCGCTCTCTGCCTGGATGAATATGCCGTTAACATCGGGCATTCGCTCAGACATGTACTCAGGGATTTCGTTTTGCGGCGTGATAGGATACCCCGCGTAGAAACGGCAGCCCGCCGCAATTGCGGCCTCGGCGATGGCCTCATTGCCCTTCATCAACACTCGGGACGATGGCGATTGCTTTTTTATAGCCCTATTCCCCACTTTCGAAATATGTTCATTTCACTGATTCAGCCAATGCTCAAATTACACAGCATTGTAACATAACGGAGGTATTAGCCGCAACTTCGGATTGCCACAACTTCTAATTATTTAAGAAATGTATCAGGCCGAAGTGAAAAAAGGGGTTTTCTCGTATTTGACAAATAAAATTCTGTGTGCTATACTCACATAGTTGAGCCGCTAGCTCAGCTGGTAGAGCACCGCCCTTTTAAGGCGGGCGTCCTGGGTTCGAATCCCAGGCGGCTCATAAGATGTGTCCCCATCGTCTAGTCCGGCCCAGGACATCGGCCTTTCACGTCGGTAACACGGGTTCGAATCCCGTTGGGGACGCTCATTAAATAGTTGTCATTAACAGAGAAACCACACATCCTTTGAGTTCTTTCATAGTGAAGTGCAAAAGTATGTTCGTGTTGGTATCTATAGACGTTATTTTGCACTTCGCTATAGAAAGGCCGTCAGTGTCAGACGGCGCCGTTTGGGTTTCTATTTCTTTATCATCTCGACTTCCAGAGTTATAGTTACTTCGTCACCGACTAAAACCCCGCCGGCTTCCAGCGCTTTGTTCCAGATGAGACCGAAGTCTTTACGGTTGACCTTGGCCACTGCCGAAGCCCCTCTGCGTGTATTTCCCCATGGGTCTTTCAGAGGAGCCGACGGCCCGTCGACTTCCAGTATGACCTCTTTCGTGGTGCCTCTGATTGTAAGGTCTCCGATGACCTTCATATGGCCTTTCCCTTCGGGTATAACCTTTTTGGAGACAAATGTCATGTTAGGGTATTTGGTCACGTCGAAGAAATCAGCGCTTTTCAGATGGGTGTCGCGTTTTACAATTTTAGTGTCGATAGATGCTGTTTTAATAGTGGCCGAGAACGTGGATTTTGACATTTCTGCATCGTCTATAACGGCTGTACCTGAAAAGCGGTCGAACACACCTTTAACATTGGACACCATCATATGCTTTACGGAGAAACCTATATTGGTATGCTCCGGGTCTATCACCCATGTTGCTGCCGATACAATCGACGGAATCGCTAAGACAACCACCATGATAAATAAACATATCCTTTTGCTGATTTTTGTATTGATCATTTTTATAACCTCCTTATATTCAAGGCTAGGTGGCCTATGGCCGCCAATTTCCCAACTCTAATGCACTCATGGCATTACCTCTTTTGGCATTACCGCTTTGCGAATGAGGTCAGACAGCGATACTGATAATATTATACTATATTGCTAACATCAATATATTGCTAACGTCAATAAAGTGTTTTATTTTGGCTTAAACGGCTTATCCCGCAGGTGATTTACGATACAAAAAAATCCAAACGGCCCCTCAGTGCCGTCATTGCGAAGCTGGTGGATGTGAAGCGGCGGCACGTAGGCAACGTCAAACGGCCGCAGCGTGTAGCGGCTGCCGTCGCAAATCAGTGTGCCCGTGCCCCTTACGCATATTATTACGTGGACATGGACGTGTTTCTCTAAAGAAGAAAACCCTCCCTTGTCAATTTGAAAATATCGCACATCGAA
>JADFXO010000009.1:0-10145 GCA_015233485.1 Nitrospirota bacterium | reverse complement strand
GTTATACCGTCCCATCGGTAATCTTCACTAAATGCCAAATGTATATCCGGCGCGACTGACGATGTAAAATTACCCGCGTTTAAATCGCATGATGATACGGCGGCGCGGGGATTGAGCTCTGGTGTTTCTAAACGTTCATTGAAAAAACTGCGTATCTTATCCATGAAAACGCGTGTGCCGGTAGAGAGATTTTTATCTTGTCCATGCAGCGCCCCGCCTAGCAGGTAAATCGTATCAGGGCCGTAACGTGCCGCCATGTCAGCAATATTATTGAGGGACATGCCGCCGGCCGGTGCGGGAAACGACGGTTTTAACCCGCCAAGCCAACCCCTTAGGGCATTATTTAAACGGCCACACTCATCTGAACTAAAACTGAACCTGCCCCCAACGTTCGGGTAAATTGACACGTCCGCCCCTGCCAAACGAAAAATCGTGCCAAGAAGAACCGACGGCGTTATGCCGTGGTGCGGGTCGTGAAAATTCGTCCCCGTGAGCGCAGGGTGTGCCATTACAACAATTGGATAGTTGGTAGACAAATGTCTTGACATATCTAAGCCGACAAGATATGGGGCAATTAATATTCCGGCGGCACCGTGGCTCACGGCAAACTCCACCTGCTTTTCGATGACATCTGCCCCGGCAAGTATGTTGGGAATGTAGAGGCATCTCCTTCCGGTTTTATCGGCCGCCCTTTCGACCGCCTCAAGACACCTCATGACGCGCTCTTTAAAGCCGCAAAAACTGTGGTCAACGAGGCCGTGGTCGTCCTTTACGATGTCCCCGCCACCAAGGGCGAAGGCATAAGCCGTTGCGGCAAGCTCTGCGGCAGTGGCCCCCATGGGTTTGAGCGCCGTAGCCAACAGCGGCCTGTCATAGACGCCTATCAGTGCCCTGACGCCTTCTATCCCGTAGCTAGGGCCTTTAAAATTATCAAGAAATTTGCGGGGAAATTCTATGCCGGTGATTTTAATATTTGTCTTAATCGATATATTGCCGTAAAGGACATTTAAGAGCTGCGGCAACTGCCAGCCGGTTATCTCGGCGGCATATTCGATTTCAGCGGCATAGCGGCCATTATCTAATAGTTCTATTTGCCTTATTGCGCCGATTATCTGCCCCGTTATTCCCTCCTTTAAGGGAAAATCAGCGGGCAGCTCCACCGTTTGCTCATAGGCGATGTCTCTGGCGGCCTTATGCGCGTCTGCGGCGTCTTTGCCGGCCAGTTCATATGTTACAACAATCGGATTATCCATGTTATACTAATACCAAAAGGCGTTCATAGAAGTAAAGAAATTTTCACTGCCTTTCCTTAATCTGTCATTCCCAGCCGCATATGAAAAACAGCTCTAAGGGCGGCGGTATGGCTGAATTGGTGTACACTATTGACATCACTCCTCACTGATTGGGCAGTTGACGGCTGCAACGGCAGAGGCCGGCGTTTCTGCCGTAGATTTCAAAGTCTATGCGTTTTATTTTAGTTGTCCGGGGGCCTTCTGCCATTATCGTAATTGCGTATTGGCCGCCAGAGCTGACGATATTTATTTGCAGCGTCGAATAGACGCCTTTTTTGTAGCCGTCAGTCAGCCCGTCGTCATCATAGTATGTAAAGGAGGCCGTTTCTGTCACAAATGCGACTGCCCTGAGGACTTCAATCTCCCTTTCCCCTACATAGTTAACAGGCTCAGAGAGGGTTACGATTGAGTTTTCCTTTATAAAAAATGGAGTCATGCAAAGAGGGCAGTCTATGTAGTGGACGCCTTGAGGAATAACCGACACTGCCCATTTGTCATGCCTTAACGCGCGGCAGTATAGCCAGCTCACCGTAGGCAGCAGTACATACCTGCCCGTGGCATTGGGTAATAGTACAGGCGCGGCCATGATTGAGCTGCCATACATGAACTGGTCTTCCACGTCAAACCGGCAGTCAAAATCGAACATCAGCGGCCTGATAAACGGCGACAACTCCCGTACCGACCTCATAAACTCCGAATACGCATACGGGATCAGGGCATAGCGGAGTTTTATCGTATCACGCATGATGTCAAACGCCTGCCCGTCAAACGCCCACGGCTCACGGCGCCTTGTGCCAAAGGCCGAGTGATTGCGAAACAGGGGGGAAAACACCCCAAGCTGCATCCATCTGATCATAAGCTCAGGCGATACGTCAGAGCCAAAGCCGCCTATGTCTGCCCCTGTATAAAACACCCCCGCCATGTTCAGCGACATGAGCATTCTGATATGTGCGAGCATGTGCTCCCACCAGCTCATATTGTCGCCTGTCCAGATTGCCGCATAGCGGTGGAGGCCGACATAGCTGCTCCTTGTGAGTAAAAAATACCGCCGTCCTGGCATGTTCGTAATAAAACCGTCCGCCACGGCCTCTGTCATCAGTGTGCCGTAGAGATTGTGAACCTCTTCATTGCTTACGCGGCCACCGGAGGGTGTCCTGTGGTAAAACTCCCGAAAGTACGCGCGATTATTGGAGAGCTTATTGAGCATGTCCTGCAGACGTCTTTTGGGGATGTCAGGGTTTCCCTTCATCTCATCAACAAGATTAAACACCTCATGGATCGCCGCAGGCGTATAAAATATCGATGGTTCGTTCATGTCTAGCCAAAAACCCTCTATGCCCATATCAAGGAATCTTGTGCATAACCCGCCCCACCAGCGCCTCGTCTCAGGATTCAGAAAATCGGGCAGGTGCGTAAGCCCGGGCCATACGGCCGCCTTGAAAAAACTCCCGTCCTTTGCCTCGCAAAACAGCCCCCTACGCCTTCCTTCTTCATAGACGCCGTAACCGTCTTCGATCTTAACGCCAGGGTCTATGATAGGGATGAGCCTGAAGCCGTCTTTTTTCAGCATACCGGCGAATGTCTGAAAATCTGGGAATTTGACCTCATCAATAGTAAAGACTTTAAAATTGTCCATATAATCTATGTCCATGTAAATGGCGTCACAGGGGATGCCCTCTTTCCTGAAACGGGAGGCCGTTTCCGCGACAGACTTTGCGTCGGGATAGCTCCACCTCGACTGCTGATAGCCGAAACCCCATTTGGGCGGGCAGTACGGCGCCCCTGTAAGAAGCAAAAATTCCTTCACAATCTCCATAAACGTCAGAGTACGCCCTGTCGCCGAGAAAAAATATATGTCAAAGTTCATAGACGGTATCGCCACTTCCATCACGTTGTGGTTTGTGAAACCTATGTCAAGGCAAATCTCCGATGGATAGTCGATAAAGAAACCGAATGGATTTGTTAAAGCAGAGCCTGCTAAGACAAAGGGATGGCTGCCGTATAAATTCTCTTTGCCGGGTGTATGAACGGGGTCGTCGGTTGTGTAGAGACGGTATTTCTTTCCTCTTTTATTGAGGGCGCCGATGGTCTCGCCAAGGCCGAAGACCCTGTCAGAAGGGGACAGAGAGATGGTGAGGGCAATGCCGCCTTCGCGGAAGGCCATTGCCATGCCGTCTATGGTATTAACCGGCTCAAAGGCGCTGCCGTCAACAGGACACACTACCGCGGCTGTCTTAAACGGCTGGCCGAAACGATAAAGTTTTGTGAAATTAAGTATCTGTGCCTTTTTTAACATCATCCCCGTGGCAACCCGTCTCGTGGCAACCCCTGAAGACTACGATGCCCTGACTACCGCCGATAAAACATTTGATACAGCCCACGGCAATAAGGTATAGGGCATCGCGTTATAACACAACCACAGCCTGCGCTATTTTGACAGACTAGTATGTGTACACACCACCAGTAGCTCCATAGTAATTAAACAGGCCTGAATCAGAACAGGTGTAGCCGACAAGATTACGTTTCGGTGAAGTGGTGCCCTGAAAACATGCCAGGCCAATAGTTGAGCAGTTAAATGCGGAACGGACAGTGGCAATACTACCCAATGTAGGTAAAGTAAGGCTGCCGGTACCTCCAGTGGTTGACGAAATAATGTCAAGCCTGCCGCCGTAGGTTGACAATGTGCCGGTGCCGGTATCATTGGTAAGTTGTATTGCCGGCAATCCATCCGAATAAATAAACTGACCGATAAATGACAGCAATGTTGATTTGCCATAATTTACTTTGATAGCATTTGTATTTATCGTAGGGCTTGAATTGCCGCTGGGATTTCCTGCCGCATTTGACATAACGGTAAATTGCATGGAAGTTATGTTATCGTCAACACTGCTTCCGGAACCCCCGCTTTGAATACCCATGTTTGACAGGATACAATACACAGGGGTTGTTGTGTCGGTTGTCAAATAGGGCAGCCAGTAGGTCACGGTATCGGCTGCGCCTGCACTCCCTGAGCCGCTATTGATTCCCCATAGGCCGAAAGCCGTCAGTATAACCGCTAAGGCCAACACATAAACTAAACTTCTCTTCATAATAATCCTCCTTTCATAATAAACCTCCTTGAGTTCTTTTGAGACCATCCCTCGCCATTGAGAAATTAAATCTCCTGTATTATAATTGCCGTCCTGTTACAAAAACAGCCTGATAAAGATGCCGCACCTCTTTAAGCTGACATATCGCCTCCCTATGGCACCACGGTCTATATCTCCATTCATCTTCCCTGATTTCCATTCACCTTCCCTGAATCAACTCACACAGCCGACAGATTGGATAATATCTGATTCGGGGCAATAAAGTAAAGGCCGCGGTTATTCCAGTAGCATGGTAAAAGCAAGGGGCAGCCAATTTATTATGAAAAAAAATTCCCCTTTCTGATTATATCAAGCATCCCTTGGACCATCGCGTCCCATGATTTTGTCTTAACAAGGGAAAGCCCCTTGTCAATCATCTCTTTGTTATCGCCGTCAAGGCATTGCTGCACACATTTAGCGAAATCTTCGTATGAGCGGGCGATAGAGACCATGCCGGTAAAATTCTTAACTATGTCCGGCAAGGCCGTGCTGACAATGGGCCTTCCCATGGCGAGATACTCAAGGGTCTTCGTCGGGTTGAGATGCTGTGTAACCGGATCATTGAGCTTAAAGGGTATGAGGCAGACGTCGAAAAATGAGGCATACACCGGTAGTTCATTATATAACTTGAAATCGAGATAGTGGATGTTTTCTATGTTGCCGAAAATCGCCGGCCTCTTGATTTTCACTATCGGCCCTATGATGACAATCTGCCATTGTTTGTCATATTTGGCAATGAACTCAAGCAAATCGTAGTCGATTCTCTCGTCAACGGCCCCAAAATATCCGAGTATTTTACCCCTGATTCCAGCGATGTCAGTGGGCGGGGGATTTTTTATCCTATGGGCGGCCTTGGCGAAGTGCTCCGCGTCAACCCCGCATGAAAATGCCGTCGCGTTTGGATGCCCCGTGCCCTTATTTTTCAGAAGCGTATCACCCCCGGCAAAAAAAACATCGGCGGCCTTTGTTATTTGCCTTTCCTTTTCGATAACCGCTTTAGGCGCATACAAAAATGATGAGAAATCATCCATGCAGTCATAGACTACCGCCTTTTCGCCAAGCTGTCCGGGCAGGTAATAGGCCATCGGTGTATATAACCATAAAAGGAGGTTCTTACTGAATCTCTTCCTCCTCATAAAACTCTTAATTCGATTGATGACTAATCTTTCGTTTATACGCTTGATAAACGGGAATTGTTCACCGAATGGCAGTACGATGGGGCGATAATAAGTGAGGTTTTTATTTATCTTTAAATAGCGGAACTTCTTTTCCCTCATATGTTTAAACCGCCACAACCCTTGTAATGAAATGGGTATTATGTAGAGCACCTTATGGTCTTTGGAAAGCCGCGACATAATCTGCTGAGGCCTTTGAAACAGGTGTAAATCCCATGTAAGATGTGAAGAGCAAACTATATCAAATTCGTTTTCAGCCATAAAAAAAACCTCCTCATAATGTTTCTTAAAAATACCACGGCGCGGAATAAACGCGCGGCTTAATCTCTGTGTTGCCGTAGGCTGCCTCAATGATTTTGACTATCTCAATGGCAAATATATGGGAGGCCACCGCGTAAATGTGTACTTGTCCTTTCATGGCCTCAGAAAGAGGTACGACCTCAATGCCATTGATACGCTCACCCCAAAGGTTCTTATTTCCATCGATGATTTTTATTACCTTCAGACCGTTAATAGAAGCCGCCTGAAGGAAAACAAGCCCTATCTCGCCGGCGCCATATACCATACAGTCACCTATGCCCTCATCAAGCATAAGAGCCACCATGTCGTTCATCATTGTAAAATAGTTCATGGAATTATTCATAGCCGAATATCTCTTAAATATATAGGTTGGCAATTTAAGTGAGACCACACCCTGCGGCCAAATGACCTGTCCATGATGAAAGCCATAGCGGGTTTTATCTAAGAATTTCTCCGGCCCAAGGGCGTCAAGGAGTTTATTATCGGCGTCATTACATATTGGGGAAGCGCTGTCGGAGCCGTAGTTGTCCTCGTGGTGGAGCGTGCTTAGCATTTGTGACTCAAGCGGCACGGGCATATCGATCACGCGATGCACAAGGGCGATGAGCTGCCTCCTCCGGTTAGTCATCATATCGGCGGTAAGGGCAGGCTTCAATCTCCTGAGATGAGTCCACATTGCCTGAAACTCTAAGATACCCTTTACGCAGGAGCGCTTTTTTTCTATCTCATCCTCAGGTATAAGGTTTTTTTCAAGTACGGCGGCAATTTGCCCATCTTCCCCTTCTTTATAACCGGTAGTCGTACCGATTCCTTCTATGATCAGGTCTTCCAGGACGGCGGGAGACCTGTTAATCTTTCTGATCATATCGAGGTTTTCCCCGCCGCTTCCCGCAAAACCCCTGATGTCTATGCCGGAAGAAAATATTAACCGCCTGAGATTCTCTTCACCCAGTGCAACGAGGTGGGTCATTGCCGCGTCAATGCCCTCATGTCTTAAGGCGCAGTGGATATTGTTTTGTATGGTGCCCTGAAATCCGAAATCGACGGTTACAACTGCGTCAAGCTCCCCGCAGGTCTGTGTAAGGTAAGCGATAAGGATTTCTCTGTGTCTTTTGGTCAGCGCTGTCAGGCTTTCTTTTATATCGCGGCGCGTCAGATAGTCTAACAGTTTTTGTTTCAGTGGCCGGCACGAGGCAGTGCTTCCGGCATCCTGAATAAGCGTATCTCCGAACATTGAAAATTTCTCAAGCCCCTGGGGAAGCTCAAGGAGCTCAAAGAGCCTCCGTACCGTTATATTTCTCCTTATAAAGAGAAACTCTGCCTCCCATTCGTTGAAATCTTCAATGGCGGCAAAGGCAGTCGTCTGCCTTGATACATAGAGGGGAGTGGCGGTTAATCTGAAATCCCTCCGGCGTGCCGCGTCCTCAATCATCTGCGCAAGCAATGTACCGCCGCGCATGATGGGAAAAACCCTGTGCCTGCCTTCCTTTATACAAATATCTACTATCCAGTCGGCAAACGCGCTGAAAAACGGGCCTAATACCGCCGCCCCTATGGTAAACCACGGCGTGTAATCCATGTTATCTCCCGCGTTTAATCGTGCGGCAAGTTTTCTGAACTGTGAAATTTCAGGCAGCACCTCTCCATAGCGTACGCCTTCCCAGTTGAAAACCATGTCCAGGTGTTTGTCATATCCGTATATGATATGCCTTATGCCTGCCCGCTCCGCCCCCGCGCCGTCGGAGCGTGGATTGTCGCCAATGTGGACAACAGCGCCCTTTTGTATGTGAGGGAAGTGGGCAATCATCACATCAAACAAGGCGCCGGAGCCTTTATTTGCCCCTGCCTCATTAGACACCAGTAAAAGATTCGCCCATTCCAAAGGAAATCCGCCACGTTTTAAAATCCCCTCAATGTGTTCTTTTTTAAGGTACATATCGGTAAGCAGGGCTACTTTGCTGCCCCTGTCCTTAAAATATTTAATCAGGGACATTATTACGGGATTGACGCAAGAGAAATCCTCCTCCACCTCTATTTCAATGTCAAGGATCTCGTCTATGCTGCCTATGCCGCGCGGCATAAGCTCGTATATACCGTTTATTGTCTCTTCCGATGGCGGGATTTCCGCCCTTTTTTCCTGAAATAATCTATGGCCAAACTGCTGCCTTATGTATTGAAACTCCCTGGGGTTCATACCTGTCCTGAGGAGGCCTCGTTGTATTGCCCGCCTCCCTGTTTCATAAAATACATCTCCCGGACTCAGGCATGTCCTGAGTATCAGTGTATCGAAAATATCCACAGAGAGGAGTTCGACCCAGTCGTGGTCGTCTCTTAGGGTGGACAGATACCTGTCTTTCTTCCATAAGCCGGGCAGTGTGTTATCCATATTTTTATCAGGTATTTAAATAATAGATAATTTTTATTTTTTTATCTATTAGATGCCGCTCTATTTGATCTTTAATCGGTATGGCATTATTTATTGAGGCAATAAGAATTATATCTGGATTGAGAGATTTTAGGTCATTTATAGAATAAACCTGTACACATCCCAGCTCTCTCATATAATACGATATGTAATTATCCATATAACCGATAACGTTGAAACCAGCCTTACTAGCAATATAATAAAGTAGTTCTCCATTTTTATTAGTGCCAAAAATAAGCATTTTTTTAAGTTGTGGTTCATTGAGACGCATCTCCTGTATAACATTATCCATGTACAGAATAAAATCCAATTCTGACTTATTGGATGGAAGAACAAAATTATCTATCTTATAATAGCTGATGTTGTATATATGCAGAGCATAATTTTTTAAGTCAGTAATGTCGTATTTAGAATGATTCATATTAATCCTGACAGTAAATTTTTCGTTACTATTATTTATTGGAAGAGCTAAAAGAATATGTCTATCGGTATTATCGAATTCGAGAGGCTTAGAATCATCTATTGTAATAAACCCTTCATTGCTAAATTGCATTTCAGATACATCGCCTATTTCGATACACACCAAATTACTGTCTTTTATTACTGGTAGATGAATAACTATATTTTTATCGAATTTATAATATTTGCGATTTGAAGAACTGGTAAAAAGTGTTGCAGGCGCAGGTATATATTCTATGGAAGCATCATGGCATTCGAATTTATCGAGAACATTCTCTTCTAATACTTTTGTTAAGAACAGCTCATCCCCCGATGTTATGCCGTCGGGCAAACAGCAGGTATTACATTTTCCAACAGGATTATTTGTATTTATAACTCGTCTTAAATATTGATAGCGCTCACCTTTCCATATATCACAGAAATCAGTATTTGTTATGTTGCCAAGTCTATCCGCATACATCCAACGAATACAGCATGGATAAACTGTCCCATCTACACTGAAAAAGGCATCATGCCAAGGCCTATAACACCGGAGTGGGTAAATTAAACCTGACGAGCCATGTTTAGGTTTGACTGTTGGTTCACTCTCTTCACCTTTTTGAAAGAACAAATTTGGCGTACATGCTTCTATCCCATAATCCTTCGCTAAGGTAAGCGCTTTTGGAAAATACTTATTAATTAATTCAGGATACAGAGAAGGAATTTCTTCTTTAAGCTTCTTGGAACATCCAACGCCAATATTAAAGAAAATAATTCTTTTAGCGCCATATTTATTTGCCAATTCTACAATATGTTCGACCTGATGGATATTACTTTTCATAACTACCATATTTATGTATAGATTAAAATCATTATTTTCATATTCTACACGATACTTGTTTATCGTTTCAAGGACTTTTATAATTTTATTAAATGACACATTTGGCCGCACATAATTAAATACATCGCTTGTTGCACCATCTACGGAGAGCGTCAAATTTACCGATCCTTTGACAAGCTTTTCTATCGTTGTTTCTGTAAGTAATGTGCCATTAGTTGTAGTTGATACTTTGATCCCCCTATGCAGACAATCATCCAGGATAGTCATAAAATGTTTAGACAGCAGAGGTTCTCCATACCCTATAATCTCCACATGCTTTACATAATCTAAAACTTGAGTCTTTATCTTTTCATAAACAGCCAGACTCATGTCTTCACCAAAATCATGATAAGCATGGGCACACATTACACACCTGCAATTACAACGAGTCGTAGGTTCTATCCATATATGATCGGGGTATTTTATCATGAGCATCCGGCAATCTTTAATCTTCGTACGCGACGCCCTTATAGTAACAAGTATCTTATAATGAAAGCAAGGTATTTT
>JADFXO010000099.1 GCA_015233485.1 Nitrospirota bacterium | reverse complement strand
CCCGGCGAAGGCCTGTGCCATAGCCGTTAATGTGCTTAGCGGCCTCAACGCCCTGCATTGCAGCGGGTTTATCCACAGGGACATCAAACCGTCTAATATTCTTCTGACTTCGCCTAAAGAGGATGGCTCAAGTCTGGCCAAGATTTGCGACTACGGGCTTGCGAAGTCGTTTGTGAAATCTGGAAACTCATTTCTTGACATAACAAAGACACAAGGGGGATTTGCCGGTTCTGTCATGTATATGTCTCCGGAGATTATAAAAAATTTTAAATACGCCAAACCAACCGTAGATTTGTATTCTACCGGAGTTACTCTTTATTTTATGCTCACAGGTAAATATACCGTGAATATCTCAGAGGAATTTTTCAAGAATATGGGCAAAGGGATGTCCGCCCAGAAGCGCCATCCACTGGATATTGTCATGGAGGATGCCCCTATACCAATATTAAACCGCAGGCAGGACATTCCCGAGGCCCTTGCCGCAATAGTCGATAAGTCAGTTTCAAAAGACATTGCCAGGGGGTTTCAGGACGCCGGAGAGTTTAAGGCGGCAATAGAGGCCGTTATGGAGTCAGAGGGCTGGAAGTGACAAATCACGTAAGAGTGATAAATCACATAAAAGTGACAAGTCACATAAGAGTGGCAAATCACAAATCAATCAAAAAAAGGAGGATAAGGTGAGAGTTATTGTTAGCATGGTAGTGTTGTTGTGTTTTGTCTTAGTCATGCAGTCATGCAAAAAGGCGAATGAGGTCTCTGAAAAAATCACCGACACGTCGATGAAAAAACTGGACACTATGGATAAGGCGAAGGCCTTAGCACAAAAGACAGACATAGCGAATCTCCGCCAGGCCGTGAATAATTTTCAGGCGGCAGAGGGCAGATACCCAAAAGACCTCTCAGAACTGGAGCAATTTGCCGGTGTGACAATAGACAAGGGAATCTATAAATATGACCCGAACACAGGGACGTTAGCGCAGCAGTAGTAATAAAATAACCTGGGGGAACTGCATCTTAATGAAAGGAAACTTGCCCTCCAAATCCGCGGAGCGCGGGCTTTGGAAGAAGAGCGCCGTCATTGACAACAGATACGAGGTTCGCGGCCTTGCGCGCGGCGGAATGGGCGAGGTGTATTTTGTCTTTGACAGGGAAATCGGAAGGATGGTGGCCGTTAAGACACCCCTGCCGTCCGTCATGGCAAACCCGGATGGGCTGAACCGGTTTTATCGTGAGGCAGAGGCGTGGATAAGCCTTGGTGTTCATCCTAACATATGCTCGGCGTACTATGTTGCGGAAGTGGACGGGCTGCCACGCCTGTTTATCGAATATGTGGACGCCGGGGCGCTTGATAAATGGCTCAGGGAAGGGACATTGTCCACTTTTACCGAGAAACTGGACATGGCCATTCAAATCGCCTCCGGTATGAATTGGACGCATACGTTTCTCTGGACAGACAACAGCGGAGTTTCACAAACCGGAATCGTACACAGGGATTTAAAGCCCGCCAATATCCTTATGAGCAAGTACGGCATGGCCTTAATAACCGACTTTGGCCTCGTCGGGCTTGGCAGCTGGGGTAAGGACGAAGTCCTGACAATCGGCGAGGAAAACGCCTCAATGATTGACATCCTTGCCGCACAGGCCGAATTGCACAAGGATATATCAAACCCGTGGCAGACTATGACCATCGGTGGAGTCCCATTTGGGACGCCGCAGTACATGGCCCCCGAGCAGTTTAAAGACGCCCATACCGCCGGAATGTCCTCTGATATTTACGCCTACGGCTGTATTCTTTACGAATTGTTTTGCGGCAGGAGGCCTTTTATGCTTACGCCGGAACAAAGGCAGGGCATTATCTTTTACCAGATTATGTTGTGGAAAAAGATTCATACCGATTCTCCGCCGCCTCTGCCGCAAGATTTAAACCCGGCCATTGATGATGTCCTTTCTTCGCTGATGCTTGAGTGTCTTGATAAAGACAGAAACAACAGACCGGTAGACTTTGCCGAGGTTAGGGACAGGCTCATTGCGATTTATTTGCGCACTACGGGGACTGCATATCCGAGGCCTGTGGCCATGCCGTCGGCGTTGAAGGCAGACTCGCTGAATAATCAGGGGGTTTCATACGCCACTATACAGCAGTTAAACCGCGCCGAGCAGCACTGGAAGAAGGCCGTTGACGCTGACCCCGAACACGTAGAGGCCGCCTTTAATCTCTCCCTGCTTGGCGTAAGGAAGGGCGCGCTTAAGGAAGACGCCGCGGTAACTAAAATGGATGATTACCTGCAAAGCCTTCAACACATAGGGCAGGGGAGGTTTTTGATGGGGAAACTCCACCTCCTGCTCGGAGACGAATATACCGCCACTAATATTATTGATGAGTTTTCTAAAGAAAGAAATGACCTTCCTGAGGCAAATAAAATACGCGCCCTCTTAATAGCCAACGGCGAAACGAATAGGGGAGACATGGGATTGCTGGAGGTGGCCGCCGCCAATTTCAGATGGTTTCTGGATAACGGGAAAGAGGACCCGGTAACGGCCATAGGCTATTGCCATTGCCTTGCAGAGCTTGGCAGGGATTACAGCGGCGAATATCAGAAATGGAGGGGGCGTTTTAATGAGCTTCCCGAATCGCTGTCTGACGCCGTTTTTAATACCCTTCCCGGGTTTTCGGTACAAAGGAGATATGTAGACGAGTTCAGGGAGGCGTCGTCATTGGCGCTGTCTAAAGACGGCAAGACCGCCTGCGCCGGTATGAACGACGGCCGCGTATATGTCTATGGCCTGAATGCGGACACCCCTGCAGGCGTGTTTCAAAAGGATCAGAAGGTTGCGGTAACGGCAGTTGACATAACCGTCGATAAGCGCTATATAGCCGCTGGCCTCGAGGACGGCACACTGCTGCTCCTGGACGCAGGCAGCGGCGAGGTTCTTCATACTTTCGCAGGACATGGGCATGTCTCGGCGGTCAGATTTCTCCCTTCCACGGTTTATGTAATTGCCGCATCGCGCGACGGCTCAATCAGGGTGTGGGACATAAAAAACTCTAAGGCCGTGGGCGCCTATAAAACAGAGAAGATTCCCGTAACCGCTATAACCATTTCGCCCGATTTAAAGTATGTCTATACGTCGCACAAGGGTAGTGCGCCGTGTAAGTGGGAGACCAAGACCGGCAAGCTCGCGCTCAGGTTTTCGGGGCAGTCAACCGGTGCTCAGACGATTGCCCTAAATGGTGACGGCAAACTTGCCGTTACGGGAAGCGGCAGGGATTCAGTTATATTGTGGGATACTTCGACGGGGAAACCAGTCGAACAATTTCGCGGACACTCCTCTGCAATCGTGTTTGCGGGATTCAGCGCCGACGGGCGGTTCATGATTACCGTTGATGAGACCGCCGTCAGGGTGTGGGAGTTAAAGACCAGCCTTATTCACAGGATTATAAAATACAGAGGGCCAATCAGGTGTGGCGCTATAAGTCAAACGGAGAACAAACTCATCATAGGCCACGGCAATGACATCATGTTTGTCAACTTCGACAATACCTACGCACTGTCATACACATTAGTCCAGCCGGCAATAATCAGAGAGAGTGAAATAAGCTATGAATTCTCAAAGAGGCTGTCCGAGGCAAAAGAAAAAATAAACCATTCCGACTTCATTGGGGCAGCCACCATGATAGACGCGGTTCGCTCCCTAACCGGATACGAACAAAACCCCGAGGCCACAGAATTGTTGGCGGCGGTGCCGCTGGCATACAACAGAAAATATCCGAAAAGCGGCTGGAGGGTTAACGATTATCCCTCATCCGGTGCCATTGCCGGCACGCTTTCTATTACGTATGACGGACGCTGTCTGATAACAGGTGACAGAGACGGCATGGTGCGTAAGATAGACGTCTCAAGCGAGGCCGTCATCAGCGAGACAGGAACTGACGGCAGCGCGGTCACATCCATGGCCGCTGACTTCATGTCCAGGCTAATATGCGCCGGCACAGAAAACGGCAATGTGCTGACACTGGATATTGACGCCGCTGTCCAGACGAATAAGTTTTCAAAGCACAAGGGGCCTGTAAGGGCGATAGCCATGACGGGCAATGGACGCTATGTCTTTTCCGCGGCCACAGAAAGGACTATCCGGCTGTGGGATACCGCCCAAGGGGGCGGCTATCTTGGACGCTTTGAGGAGTGTGGCGCTATGGTGTCTGCCCTCGCGCTGCATAAGGATGAGAGGATTTTCATCTCGGGCATGGAAAATGGGTCGGTCATCTTTTGGGACAGCGTTACGGGGAAGGCCGCCCGCAGCGCCGATTGCCACGATGGCGCGATAAACGCCATAGCGCTCAGTGAGGACGGGCTTTATGCCCTTACGGCAGCCGAGGATGGTTTAGTAGGTTTGTGGAACATTAAGTCAATGAAACTTATCAGGACTTTTAACACAGGGGAGTCAAATTGCCTGAGCGTTGCCTTCTGCCACAGTGACGAAAAGTATTTTGCCTGCGGGACTGTGGAAGGGACAATCGGCATTTTCGACGTTGAATGTGATGAGTGTTTATTTAAACTTACCGGCCATAGGGATGGTGTAAACGCCCTTGTTTTCAGCCCAAACGGGTTTTATTTGTACTCGGCAGCCCGTGACGGGGCGGTTGTGAGGTGGTTTATTGAGTGGGAACTTACGACAGATGAAAACACATCCGGCAGACAGACGTTAAGACAGCTTATGACGCAATATATCACCTTCTCCTCTGATGAGGATGTGTCACATGGTCTTGGGAGACCGGCCCAGCTGGAGAAAATGATAACCGCGGCAGGTTTGAGCCATCTGATAGACGACACATTTGAACCGACATTAAGGCAGATAGAGAAGACCCTCGTAAAGAAGGCCATCATGCGCCCGCCGCTTATACAGGAAGAGATAGCGGAAAAACCTACCGCCGCCGAGGTGCAGGTTAAAGCCGAGACGACATGGCTGAAGAAGATAATTGCCGCCACCGCGATAGTGTTAATTGGCATTATAGCGGCAGTGGTAGTGCATAATATGACAACTACGAGATACAATACGTCGCAGCTGAAGGAATTGGTAAAGGAAGATATTTATTTTACGCTTGTCTACGACGCGGTAAAATTTATGGATAAGCGCCCCTCCGGCTGCAGCGCATCTAATATTGATGCCTACAAGGAAAGCTACTCGGTATTCATAAAGAAGGATAGGGCGGTAGTGGCCTCGCTTAACCCTAAGAGCCGTGACAACATTGCCTGTCTGATTGGGCTTCGGGCAGATAAGGTTGTGGTAAAGACGCTGATTTATGAAATGACGCAGGACGCTGACCCCGGCAATTCGCAGGCGCTGTCGATTTTGCTGTCATATATGGGCAATGACGCGCTGTCCTCTCTGACTGACCTGTTGAGCAGCGAGGGGTTTGTGAGGGGTAATGAGGCGGGGGCAAGGCTGGTTGCTTCAACATTGGCGACGATTGGGACTGCGGAGTCTGTTAACGCCCTTGCTGAGCTTGCCATTAGTAATCCCTACCTCGGCACGATAGTGACGCCATCACTGGGCAGGATATTCTTGTCAAAAAAACTGGCACCTGAACGGGCGCTCCAGCTGATTGAATCATTGATGGGAAGCCCCGATGAGCAGGTAAGAAAGGACGCCGTTTCCGCGCTGATGTTTATGAAGGGTTCAAAGGCAAAAGGGGTAATCAAAAAGGGCATGTCCGATTCAAGCGCGAAAGTTGCAGGGGAAGCAAAAAAAGTCTCAGAATTGTTTTAACGGCGGAGATTGTCCGCTCGGTAGTGTCTCAGTTTGATTTTTTATTTAAAAATCTAACCGCTCGTCTGTGGGATCAATAGCTTCGGCTTTTTTGTATGTAGAAATCTGATAAATTGATGGGATGTCAGGCTTCTTGCCGTTGAATAAATCATCAACCGTTAATATCTGGATTCGCGCATAATCTTTGTTTAAGAGAGTAAACCGGTACAATCCCTTGCCAGCCGCTTCTTTACCCATATCCCGTGTAGGCTCTTTTAATGTTATGAATATTCCCAGTTCCGCTTGTTCTCTATCCATTACATGCCCTAAGTCCCGAATGTCCTTGACACTAACATTGCCGCTCTTCACAGACACAATGCCCTTAGCTACTTTGCCCATCTCTTCATTGAAATAGATATATCCGTCAATACCAGTATCCTTACCTTTTTTCTTATCTCCATATGGACGGGCATTGATAAGAGACAGCGCCCACCACTGGAATTGATAACGGTTTTGATTCGCAAGCTCTTCTGCACCGGTCAAGTCCTCTGGCTCTCCAATGACAAGATAATCTATTTTAGGCTCAAGGTCAAACACATCTTTTAATCGTTTTTTGATAAGATTAGTGGCAAGGTGCGTTATATCTACGCCTATCCATTGGCGTTTCAGCTTTTGAGCGGCTGTTATCGTTGTCCCACAGCCACAGAAGGGGTCAAGAACCGTATCATCAGCGTTTGATGATGCCAGTATTATTTTTTCTAATAGCACTTCCGGTTTTTGAGTAGGATACCCAAGCCTCTCTCCTGACGACGGCGCAATTGGTTGTATTTGCCACCAATCGTCAGGTTGTTTTCCGAGAGGATTCAAAGATTGAGTTCCAAAATCTTTCCCATTTCTGATATTGCCGATATAATGTTTGAACCTTTCCTTCGTTGCTTCAGCATATTCCTCTCTCACATCGTCAAGATTAAAAATATAGTCTGAAGACCTGCAATACCGGAATATTATGTCATGTCGTCTGCCAAAATCTTTTTTAGGATAGCCTGCTCCCCGATAACACCAGACAATCTCATTCCTAAAGTTCTTTTTACCAAATATCGCATCCATGAGTATTTTTAGATAATGGCTCGCTGTAGGGTCGCAGTGAAGATAAATAGTGCCTGTTTCTTTCAACACACGCCTCAGCTCAACCAACCGCACGCACATCATAGTCAGATAAGCCATCATATCGTTAAATCCGACGAATTTCTTAAACGCGGTCATCATCTCTACAACACTGGCCGGTGATGTGTCCACAATATTCTGAAAAGTCCGCTCTGCCTCCTCGTTCCAGTGCCACGTATCCTCAAACGCCGTGATTTGCGCTCCTGACGATTCGCCTGTCTGCTCTTTGAATAATATATTATAATCGGCTTTTGAGTTAAATGGCGGGTCAAGATAAATAAGGTCAACTGAATCATCAGGTATGTGTTCTCTTAAAATATATAAGTTATCACCATAAAATAGCTTATTCATGAGTTCGATTATGACATAAGGGATAAGATTTCCTCAATAGCCCAGGGCCAGGCAAACGCATTAGCAACCGTGATGTCAAGTATGTTTTAAGAAAAGTTCAGAAGTATATACAGGGACACATCCCAATTATATACAGGGACACATCCCAATTATGGCTTATAGCTTAAAGGGATGTGTCCCTGTATTACATTTCATCCCCGCATAAAGGACTGGATAGTGTTACATATTGAGTTCCAGTCAAAGTTACACTATCTCCACTACATGAGTCGGTTCCTGTTGCTGTCCAGGTAACTGCTGTTTCAGCAGAACATTGTCCCGTCATTAGAAAATTGGTATTGTATGCGTTTTCGAGTGCAGACCATCCTTCAAAATTATTAGTAATCGTAGCATTGAGAAGGGTGGTGGTTGCACTGCCTAAACCAGGTTCACTACCACTATATGCAGTTATATCCTCAGGAACAGTAATAGTAGAAGCGCTACTGCAAACTACTGTGACTTTTTGAGTTCCAGTCAAAGTTACACTATCTCCCGTACAGGGGTCGGTTCCTGTTGCTATCCATGTAAATACTGTGGTACCAATAGGAACCAATGCACTAATACCCGTAGGATCCGTTGCAGTAATCGTTGCACTGCCTTTATTAAGCGTAACACTGCTCCCAGCCGTAGTACCCGTTATAGGAGCCGATACAGAAATCGTTGAATTGTAACCTGTTAGAGTTGTGGTTGCCATGCCTAAATTAACGGTAACACTGCTACCATTAGTTGTAGTAACCGTTATATCCGCAGGAACAGTTATAGAGCCACATAATAAAAAACTATTTTTGAGAATGCTTCCAATGACTCCACTGGTTAGGTCGGGGAAATCCATCAGTATTATCGAGCCTAATTTTGAATAGCCTGCACTGTTCTGCCCGCCTCCATTGATATTGTTGAAATAACTTAAAACGGCTGGATTTTGTTGATTTGCATTCTGTTGTATATCTTGTCCATCAGATCCTAAAGAGACGTCACCTGCGCTGTTCGCACTCGTATAATTCACATAAAACAGATTGCAATTACCCGGTACGGTAAGTGAAGACGTTAGACCATCCGCAGAAGCAAGCGTCGCACCAGCATTGGGGGGAGTTTTACCCGGGGCAGCAGGATAACACTCAGAGGCTACATTGAGCCATGCCAAAATTTCGGCTTCTTTTAAGTCGAGTGCATATTGAAGAACAAAATTATTTGGGAGTAAATTATCAATAACATTAGAGTTTAAATTATAATCATCTTGCTGATTAATGGAGGTTGACCACGGAGTCCCGAGACCTGATGTATCATAAGAAAAACCATTGAAATATACAATTTTCCCTCGTACCTGACCCAATGTAGTTGAAGAGTCAACAGCGTTAAGATAAAAATAATTGGAGTTAGGATTAACAAATTCTGAGTAAAAATCTGACAAGGTTACGGTATGCCCGCTCTCATTGGTAGCGGACAATAGTATGGTTTCACCGGGATGGCTGCTCAAAAAATTAATGGCCGGCGTAAAATAGGCGTATTCTGCACCTCCAAGATCAATAGTCGTTAACCCTGAACCGTGACAGGCATGAATTACATTAGTAGAATCTCCTACCGGCTCGCATATACCAACATCATCACACCATTCCGACTGGGGATAATTTGGATCATCCATGAGACGAACATCTAAAAAGCGTATCCCGTTGTTTAGTTGCGTTGCAACATCCCAGTTCTGAGCTTTCCCATTAGTGGTAAAGCAATAGCCGGCATTGGCGGCTGAATCATGTGTGCCAGGTATAGCCATATCAATTAATCTTGTAGAGTCTGGCAGTTCAGCCATCCAGTCTGTTAAACTTCCGTCCCATGTGCAGAATATGCATTCGATGAGAGCAACACAAAAACAATAGCGATAACAACACTTAATCCTCTTCCCAATACCTTTTTCATTTTAGTACCTCACATTTGAAATGTATGTATATCTAAATGATATACCAGCGCTTTACCCACCAGCCAATAACCTGACCTCAACCTAATGACCCTATTCAGTGACCGACTGTCTAATTCCAAGCCGCACATGGAACCTTCAGAAGGCCATACATGCCGTGAAAGCCCACACGCCTCACAATAACAATATCTTAACAGCTCTGTCAATGACTTTTGTTACACCTGATGAAATTTTCCCATATTTTTTAATATATACTATTACAGTATATTTGTTATTTGTTATCAATGACTTATATGATTATGAATAATTTTTTTGGGGGGGGGTAAAATTCTATTTTGTCATAATAAAATAGTTGACAAAATATTAGTTGAAGGCATATCTTACTCATGTGTATTCGCTTCATGAGGGTTTTGTATGGAATATGATAAACGTCTTCAGGTTTCGTGCAGGCAGCCATAGGTCGCCTGACTTGTGCTCTGTAGTGTCGTAGAAAAGGAGGTTTGGCTATGCCAGTTGATCGTCGTTCTTTCCTTAAAGCAGCGTTGGCGTCACTTGCCGTGCCCATGTTAGGGCGTACCGGATACGCCGGTGACTACAATAGTTTCGGTGCCAGTTATAGCGGGGCGGCCCCGGTACCCGCGTCGTCGTCCGTTATCAATCTTCCGGTTGACCAGTATATGCACCCCGGCGCCCCAAGCGAAATGTGGCGGTTTATGGGCACACTCAACGCGGGAGACCGGACTTTCGGTTTCCTTATCAGCGCCGCCTCATTCTTGACGCAGGTGGAGGCCATCCCGCATGTGCGGACACGTATTGCTCTCACCGACGTGACCGGCAACAGGCACTTTCAGAGAGCCACATGGTACATGCCTCCGGGGTGCATTGACTTAAACAATTGGGCACAGTCCCCCAACCTTACAAAGGGTTGGGTTGATTGGTCGGTCACGGCGGGAGACGTATCCAACCAACTGTCGGCGATTGCGGTTGTTAACCCGGGCAGCGGTTACACATCTCAACCTACAGTTACTATTACGGGCGGCGGCGGTACCGGCGGGCAGGCGCTTGCGGGAACAAGCGGCGGCAAGGTTAACTTTATCTGGCTGACGAATCCGGGCAGCGGCTACACGTCGGCACCGGCAGTTACGATTACAGGCGGCGGCGGTACCGGCGCAACAGCCCGTGCATGTTATACATACGTAAGGATGAATGCGCCGCTGAGCCTTCCGGCTCAGAACATGACGGTAAGGGCGTTGCTGAATGACGAGGCAACCGCGGCCACGGTGTATTTTGACCTGACGTTTTCCATGCAAAGGCCGCCCTTTATCGTTTGGGGCACCGGAGTGAATCCAGCGGATGGAAAGTCAGACTTAGATACTCACGATTATTACTATGCCTTTACAAATATGCAGGCATCAGGCACGATACTGATAAACAACAATGAGAGTTACAACGTGACGGCAAATGTTGGCTGGATGGGCCACGAATACGGCAATTTTGGAGACACATATGAGCTGACTAATTATATGCAGCAAAATATACAGCTCGACAACGGTGTGAGCCTAATGAACTACTGTCCTATTGGCACGGGAACTACGATGACCCGGCAGTATAACGGCAATGCCACCGTGCAGATGCCGGACAGCAGCATGTGGTACGTGCCATCCGTCGTTACTATAATCGGGCAGAGCTGGACAAGCTCCGCCACAGGCTATACATATCACACGAAGCTGCAGATTGACATCCCATCGTTTAACACGTCGCTCATAGTTACGGCTATGATGGACTCGCAGGAGATTCCCTTCTATCAAAGGAACGGTTCTATATATGATGGGGTGGCAAGCGCGTCGGGCAATTTTAACGGCCTTTTGGTTTCCGGAGCCGCATGGCTTATGGAGAATGTGCCGTAGATTCATTGAGTTCGGGGGATACAACTTTATGATGGTGCGTTTGCCCTGCGGATATTGCACGGTAAATTTGTTCTCCATCAGGCAAGTGCCGTAGAAGCAGAGTTTTTTGACATACGTAAGTAGTCGAAGACCAAGCGAATGTTAAGCATAAGCTCTCTCATTTTCTGTGCTACGCTGCGGAC
>JADFXO010000098.1 GCA_015233485.1 Nitrospirota bacterium | reverse complement strand
CCTAAAGGTATATTTAAGCAAATTTTTTGCAAAATTGATCCTAAGCCTGCTTCCCATGACAAATATTACAACAAACTCACGCTCTCAGATCGTTCATTGAGAATTGCTGTGGGTAGGTTATGAGGCTTGCATTACCTTCGTTGAAATGGTATAATTACCGGTTAGTATGTGAAAACATGGAGGTGGAATGGAGATAAAAATCGATGACATAAATGGGCTGATGGTCTTTTTTTTAAGTGGCCGTCTGGATGCGTCAAATGCCTCTGCGGCCGAGGAGAAGTTCAGGAATATTTTAAACGGGAGCCCTGAGAAGGTTATCGTTTCGCTCAAAGGGCTTGAGTATGTGAGCAGTGCCGGATTGAGGATTTTTCTTGCCGCTGCCAAGGAAATAAAAAAGACCGGCGGCAAACTTGCCTTTACCGAACTCTCCGATCAGGTGTTTAAGGTGATGAAAATGTCTGGATTGGTTACTATTCTAAAGATTTACAACTCCATGGATGAAGCGGTAAGCGGTTTGCAGCAGCTTTAGCGACGGCACCTGAAAAAATGGAAGACTCTCTCAATATTAAGCCTCCGGATGCCCGGCCTGACGACCTCGACGACCTGTTTGTGGATGAAACAGAGGGCACGGCTCGTGCGGTAATAGGTAAGGACAAGTGGAAGGTTATGATAGTCGATGATGAGCCAGGCATACATGACGCGACTATCCTTGCCCTGATGGATGTTGTCTTCGATAACAAGGCAATCACTTTCTTACAAGCCTACTCCGGGGCAGAGGCGAAGACTCTTATCAAAGACAATCCCGACTGCTGCGTTATATTTCTTGATGTCGTCATGGAAACGGACGATGCCGGTCTTCAAGTCGTAAAACATATTCGCGATGTACTAAAAAACAATCTCATTCGTATAATTCTGAGAACCGGCCAGCCAGGGCAAGCCCCCGAAGACAAGGTAATCATGCAGTATGAAATCAACGACTATAAGTCAAAAAATGAACTCACTAAGCAGAAATTATTTACGGCGGTTGTCTCTGCCTTGCGTGATTATAGGAATCTCGTTACCATTGACGGCACCAAGCGGGGGCTGGAACAGATTATAGAGGCATTTCCATTCCTGTTTGAAGTACAGTCAATGGAGGACGTTATCTCAGGCATCCTGACTCAACTGTCCTCACTCTTAAGGCTTGACGAGAACTCGATATATCACTTGGACTCATCCTTTCTTGCCGGCAGCAACTCAAAGAACATCACTATTGTCAAGGGAACAGGCGCCTATGGGCATCACGATGGAAAACTCGCAGAGGATGTGTTTGAGCCGGCGGAGTTTGAAATGCTCCTTCGCGCCGAGGCTGAAAAGAGGAGTATCTTTGCTGGAAACTCATGCGCCGTATATTTCAGAAATAAAACGGACCACTACAACATTGTCTATATCAACAGCTACAGGCAACTCAATGAGATTGATAAACACATGATCGAAATATTCTGCAACAACATATCCATGGCGTTTGAAAACATAGAGAAACACAAAATCCAGGAATCCATGAAACTGGCCAGAGATATTCAGATGGGGATGCTGCCCGTAAATTTCTCCGAGATGAGGCCTTCCGGGATTGACTTATATGCCTTCATGCGCCCGGCAAGAGAGGTCGGCGGCGACCTCTATGATTTTTTCTTTATCGACGATACGCACCTATGCTTTGTTATTGGGGATGTAGCCGACAAGGGGGTCCCTGCAGCCTTTTTTATGGCCGTCACAAAGACGCTTCTTCGGGTTATCGCCAAGCTCTATACCGACCCCGGCGAAATCCTTCAGATAGTCAACAACGACCTGTGCAAAAATAACGAAAAGTCTATGTTCGTAACTGTCTTTCTTGGGATTATAGATACTGCCTCCGGCATATGCTCATACAGCAACGGCGGTCATAACCCCCCGTATATTATCTACAACTCAGGAGAGATAAAATCGCTTGAGGAGGAGGAAGCCATACCCCTTGGCATTATAGAAGAGTCGCAGTTCAACGCCGATGAGTTAGCCTTTTCCGCGGGCGACGCCCTCTTTCTCTATACCGACGGCGTTACCGAGGCCATTGACCAGCAGGACAGGCTCTTCAATGAGAACAGGCTTGAGGCGGTACTCAGAGAAAACCGCGGCAGGACATCGAAGGGAATTATAGAAAACACCGTAAGCAGACTTGTTGAATTCACAACCGGCGCAGATCAATTCGACGATATAACCATGTTATGTCTTATTTGGGGGGATAACAGCTCGCAGGCCAGTCAACATGGAACAACAGGCAGATAGAAAAAAAGCGATTTTATGGCGAGAGGTCTTGGGTTGGCTGCTGTCGAATGTTGTGCCGGTAATCACTTACTTGTACGCGCAAAAGGCTGGGTTTAACAGGGAAAGTTCGATTTTTGCCGCTATCGTATCGGTGACATTGGTTATGTGGATAACAGAGATATTGCCCGATTTCGTTCCAGGATTGTTTTCCACGTTAATGTTCATCCTTTTCAGCCTTGCCCCAAACGAGGTCATATTGTCCGGTTTTGCGTCTGAAGGATTTTTTCTTGCTGTCAGTGTGCTTGGGCTTGGGACGGTAATCGTAACCTCTGGATTAAGCCATAGATATTCGTTGATGATGTTAAAGATAATGCCGCCAAACACGTTTTGGTACACAATAAGTTTATTCTTCACTGGGCTTATATTTACGCCTCTCGTGCCGGTTATATCCGGCAGGGCGGCAATCGTAGCCCCCGTACTAAACGTGATCGTTACACACTCATACGACGGCCTGGACCTTGATGAGCAGACAATGGCACGCTCAAAGACCGCGCTGTTTGCAAGCAGTTTAATCGGCATTACCCTTCTGTCGGCGTCATTTCTCAGCAGTACGCCGTTAAATCTGATAATTTATGGGATGCTTCCCCTGCAGGAACAGCAATCCTTTCAATTTATCAAGTGGTCATATGCCTCTTTTGTAGTTTCCGCCACTATGCTTATAGCTTTTTTTATAATCCTGGGTCTATATTTCCGTACCTTTCACAAGCTGAACATAAACAAGGATTTCATAGATGAGGAGCTAAAACATATGGGGCGTCTTAAGATTGCCGAATGGATAGCCGTCTTTGGTATAGTAATCCTTGCCGTTGGTATGTTTGCCGCAACAATTACAAAGATAAATGTGACATGGGTTGCGTTTGCCATTATGTTTTCTCTTTTGCTTGTAGGAGTACTCAACTCTACTGATTTCAGAACTAAAATCGATTGGTCTTTTTTGTTTCTCCTTGGGAGCATGATAGGGCTTGTCAACACAATGAACTATCTGAGGATTGACGCGATTGTCGTTAATAATCTCGGCTGGCTCGCAAATTATATGCACTCTGATTTTCGTCTGTTCATTATCCTTTTATCTTTAACCATATTCGCCATAAGATTAATAATACCGATGAATGCCGTAGTCTTGATTTTTGCCGCAACTCTCCTGCCATTGGCAAAGGCTAGTGGAATCAGTACGTGGCTTACGGGATTTCTAATTCTATTCTTTGCCGAAACGGCGGTCTTCCCATTTCAGGCCCCTTATTTGTCTAATTTCAGGAATTACACCAAATCAGTCGTCAATCAGCAGGAACGCGGCGTCAGCGTAATGAACTTGTTGCTGTTCTTTGTCAAAATAGCAGCCGTTTACTTATCAATTCCCTTCTGGACTAAAATCGGAGTCTTATGAGAAGAAGACCGGTAATAGTTGCGCTTATAATCGTTTTCTTGCTTTTATCCGCCACGCTCGTACTCTATAGCAGCATAACGAAACCTATAATACTGGTAATACACAGCTACGACCCCGATTATGCATGGTGCAGGGATATAACGGTTGGAGCTCATCGGGTTTTAAAGAAACATCCAAACTATTCAGTGAAATGGTTTTATATGGATTTGAAGAACCATAACGACCCTGCCTTCAGGCGGAAGGCGGGCATACAGGCTCGTGAGGCAGTGCAAAGATGGCAACCAAATGTATTGATACTCATTGATGACGACGCCTCAGAGCTGGTTGGAAGACACTATGTGAACAATCCGAAAATAAACATTGTCTTTGCCGGATTGAATGGAGAGTACTCGCCTTATGGTTACGATAAAGCCGTAAATGCTACAGGTATCCTTGAACATAAGCAGTTTCAAGCAATGAAAGAGACCATTGAAACCATCGAAAAGACTTCAAAAGGCCATGAGTCCATCAATAAATCATACAATAATGGAGTGGCTGACAGGGCTGGACATGTTAAAATTATGTATATAGCTGATAATTCCACATCCCTTGCGATAGATAAAATATACATCGACCAGTTTGACTGGAGGCCGTTTGAATACCTCGGCTCCTATGTTGCCAGAGACTTTGAGGAGTGGAAAAAATTCGTAATCGATGGCAACAACAGGGCCGACTATATATTGCTGGCCAACTACAGAACACTTAAACGTACAAACCATGCTGGATACGACGAGCTGGTGCATCCAAACGAGGTCGTGCAGTGGACGAACACAAACTCTAAGGTCCCGGTGATTGGCCTTAATCTATTTAATGTTGAGGACGGGTGCATGTTATCAATAGGGGTGTCGCCGTTTGAGCAGGGCGAGGTTGCGGCTGCTATGGCGGTAGATATTATTGACAAACATATATCTCCGCGTGATATTCCAATACGCCTCAACAAGCAATTTGTCGTTGCCATGCGCCATAGTATGCTCACAGCAAAGGGAATCGCGCTGCCAGAGGTATATGAGGTATTTGCACGTTCTACGGATAATTATAAAAACTAAGAAGGAGGGCTTATGCCGCTGAAATTACCTGTAAGAGTTCAAAAGCTGAGGAAATACGGTCTCACCGCCATAATGGATTTAGGGCTTCCACTGGGTTATCTGGAGTCATACCTGAAAGACTACAATCAACTCATCGATATTGCAAAGTTTGGGATTGGCTCTGCCTTAGTTGTACCCCATCTCCACGAGAAAGTTAAGCTATATAAGGACTTTGGCGTCAATGTCTGTTTCGGAGGCACACTGTTCGAGAAGTTTTTCTACCAAAGCTCCATTGATAGTTATTGTGACTACCTTAGTTTTTGCGGGGTAGATTGGATTGAGGTCTCGGCGGGGACGATTAATATTGATATAGAGCGCCGTGTAGAGATAATAGAGTCTATCCTTAAAAAATATAAACACTTCACAGTTGTAGGCGAGGTTGGCAGCAAATCTTCCAAAGAGGCCGATACTATGACCGATAAACAGTGGATAAACGAAATAAAGAGGCTTCAGGGCGCAGGATGTTCTTATGTTATAATAGAGGCCAGGGCTACCGGTATGGGTGGAATTTTTAGGGAGGATGGTACGCTTAGAGCCGATATTTTTGACGCGATAGTAGAATCGTGCAACCATAGGGATTTAATTATTGAGGCGCCTACACATCAAAACCAGGCATATTTTATTAACAGATTCGGCGCAAACGTAAATCTCGGCAATATTGTCCCTGATGACATCATAGTTGTCGAATCGTTAAGGCAGGGACTGAGGTCGGAGACTTTTTTCAACACCATGGAATGATGGAGAGTATGTACAATCCACATAACATATGTAAATGGCGTGGAGGTTTGAGAAGCCTTCTTTTCGTCTCGTTAAGCCTTTTATTGTTGCATATGAGTTTGTCATTGTCTGATGCCTACGCCAAACAGGAAAAACATGTCCTGATTCTCAACTCCTATAACTACGGCTATGCGTGGACAAATAACGAGGTAAAAGGGATTGAGTCTGTTCTTGGAAATCGTAACGGCATCGTCGTTCATACCGAGTACATGGATACTAAAATAGCAAACGACGATAAATACTGGGATATGTTAAAAGCGATATATAAGTACAAGTATAAGCGAATCAGGTTTGATGTGCTCATTGCAACAGACGACGACGCGCTGGATTTTATAAAAAAATACCATGAAGAGATTTTCCCCGGCGTACCGGCAGTTTTCTGCGGGATTAATAATTTTAATGGTTCTCAAACCGCAGGATACGATTATTTTACAGGGGTCAATGAAGAGGCTGATTTAAAAGCGACGACTGACGTTGCCCTGCGACTGAATCCGCGCCTGAAGAACTTCATAGTAGTAAACGATAAAATGACCACCGGCGTGTTACTAAAAAAAGAATTCCTTGATAAAACAGCCGGCTACGGCGGCTCAATCAAATTTACCTTTTTAGATAACTCTACACTTGCAGAGATCGAAGACACCGTCAGAGGACTCAACCCCCAGGATAGCGCCGTGTTTTACTTATCGTTCTTTAAGGACAAAAGCGGCGCGTCCTACTCGCCGTCAGAGACGATTCCTCAAATTGCAAAGGCCGCCAACGTCCCTATGTACGGGGCAGTGGACTACATGCTGGGGTATGGGATAGTCGGCGGCATGTTAAAAAACAGTTTTTATCAGGGCGAGACGGCAGGGAGGCTTGCGCTTCGAATCTTAAACGGCGAGAAACCAGGCGGCATTCCCGTGGTTATGAAAAGCCCGAATTCATTTATGTTTGACTATAAAGCATTGAAGAGGTTTAATATAGATATCCGCGCCCTACCCCCAGGGGCTTCTGTCATCAACATACCGGAGACATTTTATTACAAATACAAGCACATTATATGGGGCATTGCCGCGGTCATAACCGGTCTGGTTATATTCATCGTCATCTTGCTCTTTAACATTCTCCAGCGAATAAAGGCCCAGAAGGAATTGCTGCAATATCAGAATCACCTTGAAGAGCTTGTCAGTGCCCGTACAAACGAACTGAACATTACAAACCTGCAGCTTGAAAAAGACATAGCACATCGTAAACAAGTCGAGGAGTCCTTGCGCCAAAGCCAGGATAAATTGGTGGAGGCCGAGAAGATGGCGGCCCTTGGCGGGTTGGTTGCGGGCGTGGCACATGAAATAAACACCCCCATAGGGATTGCCGTAACCACGGCTTCTCATCTGCAAGACATAACAAGCAAGCTCTCCACCGCTATTAACAACAAGACCGCAAAAAAGGATGAGCTTTTCAATTATTTCACCCACGCCACAAAATCCAGCGAGTTGATTCTAACGAACCTGGAGCGAACCAGCGAACTTGTCAAGAGTTTCAAGATGGTCGCAGCTGACCAGACATCGCAGGAAATGCGATTATTTAACGTCAGAGATTACATCGAGAAGGTGATAACAAGCCTGAGTCCGAAATTAAAACAAACATCGTGCGAGATCAGACTTGAGTGTCCCGTGGATTTACAGATAAATAGTTATCCAGGTGCATTGGCGCAGATAATAACTAATTTTGTTATAAACTCTCTTATGCACGCGTTCAAAGATAATGACAAGGGGATAATAACTATAGAGATAGTAAACAATAGCGATTCTTTATCCCTAAAATACAGCGACAACGGCAGGGGAATTCCTCAGGAGAATATGGGCAAGATATTCAATCCTTTTTTTACGACGAACAGGGCCGGCGGCGGAACCGGACTTGGCCTGCACATCCTCTACAATCTCATTACTCAGGCCCTAAAGGGCACTATCACGTGCGTTAGCATTTTGGGAGAGGGAACTACCTTTAGCGTTACAATACCAATAGCGCCGTCCAATGAAAATTCATAACTACTCAGATATTTTTTAGGGTGGGTTATACGCGAGAAGACAGCGGGAGATAGATGTCATCGTTTTCATATATGAATTGCGGTGAGCTTACCCTGTTGGGACACACAAAACGTTTGACTTTACCTTCCGCATGTGGTAAGCTGATATCTATGGAAATCGAAGACCGGCTCCGCTTCAGAGCAACCTGTCATGGGTTAGCTATCTGGAGTTCATCATGCGGTGAAAGGACATGGGCTTATGCGCCTAACGATGACATCATCGGACTGATCCGATTTATTAAAATTAATACATGGACTGTTATTTAATGTCTCAGGAATTATCCAGTATAAGTATACTATATGTGTTTGCGGCAGTAAACGGCCTGATTATAGTCTCAGCGGCAGCCTTCAAATACATGGCCGCATCGTCAGGGAAAAAACCACAAACACACCCCAAAAAGATGGTTTACAATCTGAAAAACAGTATTTTGGAGATGGACAGGCTTATGGACATCGTGCATGAGCTTGAGAGATACAGTGTTCCGATAAAGGTGATTTTTGACGTCAATCTGATACTTGAGGAGATATTTACAAATATTATCACCCATGCGTACGATGACCGGAAAGAGCACATTATTCAAATCAGACAAAGGATTGAGGGGACACGGATTATAGTAGAGGTTCGTGACGACGGCCGTGAGTTTAACCCGTCTAAAGCTCCGGCTTTTGATGCCGGTAAACCCCTTGAGGAAATGACTCTGGATGGTCTCGGCATTCATTTGATTGTCAGTATGGCTGATTCGCTTAACTATCTCAGAGAGGATGGAATAAATATTCTAACCTTTGAGAAGTCATTAATTGAGGAAAATGTGGGATCCAAAAATTAACCGATGAATCTGATAAAAAACGGCATACTTGTTATAATTGTTTTACTCGTTTATGGGGTTTTATTTGCTTTTGCAGATGAGGGCGCAGATAAAACCTCAGTGCCGCCGTATAAGAATGTTAACCCCAATGACGCCCCGGAAAATATACGTAACGCCGTTATGTCCGGATACGATATCTTAATGAACACACAGCGATATTTCGGAGGCAATCTCTCATGCGGGAACTGCCATTTCCTTGGCGGCTTCACGAAAGGTGGAAAAGGTGGCGGAATTTCGCTTCTTGGAGTAGCGGCAGTCTATCCGCGCCGCAGCTCTGGCGAGGCGAAGATAATTGATTTGCCGACTGCCGTCAGAAACTGTTTTTCTAAGAGTTTAAACATAAGCCCGCCGCCGGCTGAAGACCGCCAGATGCAGAGTATCATTGCATATCTGCATTGGATATCGCACGATATTCCAATTTATTCAAAAGTTCCCTGGCTTGGATTACCTCCCGTTTCATTGCCTCAAAACCCTGATGCCCAAAACGGGGGGAAGGTGTACTTAACAAACTGCGCAAAATGCCACAGTAAGGACGGCAGCGGCAATAAGACCGCACCGCCACTATGGGGACCAAACTCATACACCAATGCCTCGCCTTTGAATAACCATATTTCTGCATTTATTTTATTTAATATGCCTAAAGGCAACGCTAAGCTTTCTCAACAACAGGCTCAGGACGTATCATCTTTCATAATGAGCCAATCGAGGCCGCTTTGGGGGGGGAAATGAATATATCCCGATTTATAAAAAATATTCTCTCCAGGAAATGGTATCCTGCCGTATTACGGTGGCCGACCGCCTTGTTTTTTGTCTTTCTTGTTTATGTGCTTTTATATGGCAGGACAGAGGCAAGGTATAACCTGGGTCTTTCGATGACATGGTTTTTGTGGTGGTCAATTCTTCCTTTGATGTTTTTGGTGGTAGGGCGTTTTTGGTGTTCGATATGTCCATTTGCTATGGTAAACGATTTGGTTCAGAGGCTTGTGGGTAATAATCTGCCTGTACCGATGTTTTTAAAAAAATATGGGGCATGGATTACATATTTGTTGTTTATCTCTCTGATTTATACTGAATTTATACTCGGCATAGTTCTCTCCACTCAGATATCCGCAATGCTGATGCTGACTCTTGCGACATTTGCGGTTATATCAGGGGCATTCTATACGAGGCGTACATGGTGCCGGTATCTGTGTCCATTAGGAGGTATGGCTACGATTTTTTCAAAGGCAGGAATGGTTGAGCTAAAAGCACAGCCCTCAATCTGCGCAAAATGCAACTCTATGGGGTGTTATAAGGGGGGTAAGAATGCGCCGGGCTGTCCTGTGTTTTTAGTGCCAAGGGTCAGTGAAAACCAACCTGCAAACTGCACTTACTGTGGAAATTGCGTTAAAAACTGCCCTAATGACTCCATCTCTATAGAAATCAGGCCACCCACAAGGGGGCTTTGGTTTTTACAAAAGCCAAAGCTCGAGGAATCCTTCCTGGCCGCCCTTTTCATAGGTGTAGGCTTAAGCCTGAGCATCATGCTTAGGAGCCAGCACTGGGCAGAGGGTTTTTTAGGCATCAAAAATTTGAATCTGAGCATCGCAGCCCTCTATGTGAGCGTTTTGGCAGTACCGGTGCTGTTGCTTTATGCGGTAAGCAGGTTTGTTTCTTACCGCACGGAGGAGCCTGTAAGTATTGTGTTTTCCAGATTTGGATACTTTCTGATTCCCCTTGCGTTTGCCAATCAGTTGGCTGTTGCTACATTTCACGAGTTATTGGTAAACGGTAAACTGAGTTTATACAACATAATGGAAATGATCGGGGTACAAAGGCCGCAGACCGCCACAGCCCTTGTATCAATGGAGATAATAAAAGTGTTTCAGATTCTTGTTTTGCTTGCAGGCGCCGCAATGTCAGGGTTTTTGGCGTATCGAATTGCAAAATCCAATTACAAGGGCAGGCAAGTAACAGGGGCTTTTATACCGTTTTTGCTCTTATTGATCTTTATTGTTCCATGTTACTTTTATTTTTATTTTGCGCAACCGGAGCATAAGCCAACAGAGCAGTTAATAAAGCCACCCGTTACAGCTATGCCGTCTTTATCTATTATGCCTCCAAAACCAGAGGATGCCCCGGCCGATATCAGAGAATACGTATTGGCAGGATTTAATATAATGGCCGATACCAGCCGCTATGTCCCGGCTTTTACCGGTAATGCACTCTCCTGTACGAGTTGCCATTTTAACTCGGGGATAGAAAGCAACAGAAAAGAAGGGGGTATATCTCTTGTCGGCGTTGCGGCTGTTTATCCGAAATATACTAAAAGGCATGATTTTTCCACAGACTTGGTTACACGTATAAACGATTGTTTTAAACGCAGTTTAAACGGCAAGGCCCTTCCCGTTGAAAGTAAAGAAATGGCGTCAATAGTAACCTATCTGACATGGATATCCAAAGATATTCCCATATATGCCGACGTGTCATGGCTTGGCGCAAAATTTCCCGACACAGGCCACAAACCTGATCCACTGGCCGGGCGGCTGCTGTTTGGACAGAAATGTGCTGCCTGCCATCACATGGACGGTTTAGGAACAAGGGGAGCGCCTCCGGTGTGGGGGCAGGGTTCTTATAATGACGGCGCTGGTATGAGCAGGATGGACAGGTGCGCCCCGTTTCTTTTATCCAATATGCCGCTTGATTACCCCGACCTTAGCCCTGAACAGGCTGTGGATATCTGCGCCTTTATAAACGGAAAACCACGGCCAGCCTTCATTGGTACAAATTAAGATAACCTGACCTTGTCCTGGCCCACTGTGTCACAATAGCATAAGGATTAAAGACGAAGGGGGGTAATCCCC
>JADFXO010000097.1 GCA_015233485.1 Nitrospirota bacterium | reverse complement strand
GCATAACCTAATGGCTATTATGGTAACTCAGGTTGACGATGAAAGAAAAACCGAATCACCTCAGACTGTACATTCTTATAAAACGAACATGACACAAGCTCTTTCATCGTCAACCTGCATAACCTAATGGCTATTATGGTAACTCAGGTTGACGATGAAAGAAAAACCGAATCACCTCAGACTGTACATTCTTATAAAACGAACATGACACAAGCTCTTTCAAAAATGAAGGATACCGTTGTCATGCTCTTTACAAAACATAATCCTATCGAATTATTGTCTAAACTGATGGATGTTCTCGTAAAGACTATTGAACCGATTAGGAAAGGTAGAAAGTTCTCCCGTAGAAAACGGATGAACTATAGGTACTACTCCTTTGCCTATAAACAACTGCGTTAAGTTAATGACATTGCTTTAGTCTGTCATTCCTGCGAAAGCAGGAATCCAGTTGTTTTAAGCATGGAACAACATAATAATAAATGGAAGCTCCGATGAATAATGCAACTTATTGATAAATATCATCACACAGTGTAACGGTGTTCCTGGATTCCTGCTTTCGCAGGAATGACAGACTTACTTATATTACGCATTGTCGACAACTTGGGATAACTTTTCGACAATAATTACCGGCAATGCAATACGAATTATTCCATGCAATTATTACACAGTCTGTTGTCTGGAATCGTCCTTTTAATGGTTGTTTCATTATGATTTTTCCTATTCTGAGATATAGAGACCGATTCCGGACAAGCCGGAATGACAAAATTAGGCCGGAATGACGACAAGGCAAGCAGGGTGGATACAATTTTTTGTCGTGGAGTGAGAGAATCTTCTTACTTCTATGAACGCATTTTGGTATAACAATTCACGCAGTTCCAATGTCCGGCTAAAAAAAGAAGGAGAGAACTCCGTTCTCTCCTTCCTGTGTATTTGCTGCGCTTTGCGTCTGTTTAGAACTTGTACGACAATGTCAGGAAATACAAGTTCGCATTGTACGACGGGTTAGAATACATCCCCGAGAGATAATTCACGTTACCGGAGGCATCCGTTATCGTGTAACTGGCGGGGTAATCGTTGTAACCATAGTCGTCATACTTATAGCGTTCGTATGCGTATCCAACCGTCATCGTCAACGGTTTCATTACCTTCCACGCTATTTTAGCCGTTATCCTCTCCAGCTTGTAGCTGTCTATGCTCGCAAAACCCATATTGCTGGCATCCTGGAAGGGTACGATGTTTGCAGTGGTTGTGTTCGCAGGGGTGTCCAGCGTATACTGGGCAGCCGCGTTTAAGACACTGAAATCGCCGACTCCATAGGAATGCACATTATCATACCCAAGTACCAGCGTCAGCTTCTTGGGAATCAGATAGATATCGACACTTGTTCCAAAATCGACGCTCTTTTCCGTCTGCGTATAATCCCAGTTGTAGTTGCTCTTGTCCTGGGTCGGGCTGTTAGGGTCCTGGTTTCCAGCGGCGGCATTGCGGAAGAACTGATATGTCTTATACTTCTCATAAGCGACATATGCGTTCAGCCTTGCATATTTGCCAAAGGTGTAGCCCGCGTCTACATAATACTCGTTTGTCCAGGTGTTGATCAGGCCAATCTCAGTATCGGGGTAGAACGACTTTTTATAGTTGTAGCCAAGCCCTATGTCCAGATTTTCGATAGGGTAAAAGTCTAAACTCGTCTTCAGCTTATCCCTTTTCTGTGACCCTGTGTCAAACTCGTTCTTGTACGGTGCATACGCGTCTGTCGCGTTGTAGATTGTCACATCAGGCGCGCCATTGCGGTTCATTCTCTCATAACTTATCTTGGCGGTCACGAAATCAAACCCTGACCATTTCACGCCGACATTGTAGATGCTGTCAGTCGTCTTGGGAATGTCCTGCGTCATCTCTCCTGCTGCAAGATATTGAGTTGTAGCTCCATTGTTCAAAACGACCGTATTGTGGGTGATGACATAGTCATATCCACCGAACAGAGTGAAATGTAACGGCAGTTTGTACGAAGCCTCCGCTCCGGCATCGTTCTTGTAATAATCAACCCGTGTCACAGGATCACCCGTGCCAGTCTTGCTTGTAAACTCTGAGTCATCAGAATTGTCCTTCAATCTACGATACTTGTAGAAGATACTGGCGTTGAGATCGGGGATAGGATTCGTGGCCAGAGTGACGTTGTAAGCCTCGTTCTCCGCCTTACCGTACCATTTAGTGTTACCGGTAGCAAATGCGTACGAAGGAGCAGGAATCGCGATAGTCTGGCCAATCAGAGACGAAGTTTGAAAATCCGCCTGAGACGTTGTATGAGAATCTGACATGCTCGCGCTAATCCTACTGTTCAGAGGCAGCTCAACCGACGCTTTTAACCCGTAAGCAAGGTTCTGGTTACTCGGCGGCTCGGTAAACGTGTCAAATATCCCGGCTCTGGAGTTTATAGTGGTGCTTCCAGGGGCGGTGTACATATTCTGGTAGAACTGGTCGACGTTGGCATTATTGAAATCAGTGTACTGAAGGTACGCCGACGCAAAAATAGGCTTTGTAGCATAGCCCACCTCACCCCTGAAGGTCGACGTTACGTAATCTATCGCCAGAGGGTATTCCGTAATCGGCCCGCTCGATGACTGACTATTCGTGTTGGACATTGGCCTGGTTCCAGTCCTGTCCGTCCTGTCAGCGTCAAACTGCAGATAAAAAGGCTTTAATATGTCCACTCTTACACCAGTGGCCTCTTTCTGCCTGTTGATCTTGTAGTCGAGATTGTTCCAGCTCGAGTTAGGCAAATAGGTATAACCGGGGATTAAGGTCAGGGTATTGGTCCCCGCGCCGTTATAAATGGACTTGTCGCCTAACGAGTAGTTATGTGGGAACTCGCCATACTCCACGTATGCCTTGAAAATCCCGTAGGCTCCGCCTTCAAGCCTGTACTTCTGCGTGCTGTAACCGATATCCTCTGCTTTAAGGTAAAGCCAGAAGTTGTCGTTGTCATATTTCAGCTTGATGTCGCCGAATAAGTTGCCTCTATTGTCGTCTCTGTACTCGTTGTATTTCGTCGAGTTTCCCTGTACGGGTCTTAGCTGGCCGGACATGGTTATTTCACCGTGCAGATTGGGTATCTTTAAAATACACGCGTCTCCACAGATGTCTGCGGCGTCGCCGCTGCTCGCATTCGTCGTGTCTTCCGCAAAAGCCACGCCAAACGGCAGGAGTATCAAAAAGATTGCGAACATTAATAGCCTTGCTTTCATTGGTAGCCCTCCTATCATTATTTTATCCATCCTATCTTACAAACCGCTGTCCATAAATTCCAGGACCGTTGCTTCCATGAATCTGAACATGGCAATTCACACAAGCCTTGAGATCGGTTTTTATCATGGTCGAGTAAAATCCCGTAGTGGTTCTGGAAAATGTTCCATAGTTGCTGTAAGGCGTATTGCCATGGCCGGTACCCTGGTGGCAATCCTTGCAAATGATTGGCACGCGAGCGGTAAGGAGCCTGTTATGATTGCTGCCATGAGGAGTGTGGCATGTCAGGCAATTCTCTACAACAGGAGGGTGTTCATACATGAACGGGCCTCTTTTTTCCGCGTGGCACTTGTAACACAGTTCATTGATAGTGTCGGCCTTCAGCATTTTATTATTGAACTCACCGTGAGGGTCGTGGCAATCGTTACACAGAACCTTGCCCTCTTTTATAGGATGGTGGGACTGCTTATTAGCCTGCATCTTTATGTCTTTATGGCACTTGAAGCACAGATCCGGTTGTTTATCCTTTAAGAACTTATCGTTGTCACTCAACATGAGCTTATGGCAACTGTCACAGGAAAGCCCGGCCGACGCGGCGCTGTGTTTGCTCATGCCCCAGAATACCTGAGCCTTATTCGCCTGATGGCAAGCCAGACACTTCGCGCTCTTCTTTGCTGGATCCACATTTTTGTCAAAGTTGAATATATCTACGCCTCTACCACCGCCTTTTTCAACGTGCTTGGCACCGGGGCCATGGCAGGTTTCACAGGCATCCTGGGATTCAGGTCCCTTGACGTGCGCCTTGCTGTGAGGAGACTTTTTATATTGCTCATAGCTATCAGGGTGGCACCCTTTACAGGTCTCGGCGCCAACAAAACCCTCTTTTACATCGGCTACTTTTGTATCGGCTGCTTTCGCTGCCGGAGCTGCTGCCGGTGCCGCGGCTGCTGGTGCTGCGGCTGCTGGTGCTGCGGCTGCTGGTGCTGCTGGTGCTGCTGGTGCTGCGGCCTTGTCATCGCCGTACGACGAAAAAACAAATGCAAAGGTAAAGACGACAAGGATCAAAAACTGAACTACATATCTCTTGCTCATTTATAACCTCCTTTAATAATACTTTGATACCAATTTTAAAAACAATTTACTTCACCATCACAAGGCGAAAACCCAGCGAACGATGGCCAAAAGTAGGCGAAACCCCTGCGCGATGTGAGCTTCTCACACCCAAAGGACCGTTACTCCAACCACCCCCGCGCTCAACGCGATACTCGCCGGAGCCTCCATATACGGGATTATTTTTCGGGAGCTTGCTGTATGCCTCGGCGCTATAAACGTCCTCAACCCACTCCCACGCATTGCCGAGCATGTCATAAAGCCCAAACGCGTTTGGTTTAAAACTGCCAACCGGCGCTGCCACTAAATGCCCGTCGTCACAGTTAAAAGACCTCCATTTAGGATATTTTTTCTGTGCGGTGGCATCCGCCACGTTTGCATATTTGCAGGCCTCGGCGGGATCATTCCCCCAGAAATAAGCTGCGGTTGACCCGGCGCGTGCGGCATATTCCCACTCGGCCTCTGTCGGCAGCCTGTAAGTATGGCCTGATTTAGAAAGCCACTTCGCGTACTCTACCGCGTCTTCCCATGAAACATTTACTACCGGCTGCTTGGGCTCATCTAAGCTCATACCTTCAAAAGTACCGCTTTTATGGCCAGGACGGAATTTTTTGAACTGCTCATTGGTCACTTCATACTTCCCCATCGAAAAATCACTTACACACGCTTCATGGACCGGCCTCTCATTGGGATCGCCATCCCCAACGGAATCCCCCATCTGGAAACATCCGCCCTTAACAGCTACGAACTCAATGCCTGCTGCATTGTCCGCGCTGGCGGTTTCTCCGAAGACGACGGCAGGATGAGCGGCGAGCAGAACCATCGACAACACTAAAAACACATTGACAACCAAGACCCTTAAAAACATCTTCAACCTCCTGGTACTTTGATCGTTGATAATTATCCTATCAACACTACAACTACGAAAGCCCCTTCTTAATGAGCTCCGAGCTCCTTAATATCCCTATCCCAATAGCTCCTCTTTGCTTTGCCTCATAATCATTCCTGGCCACTCCCGGCCACTGCTGGCCGCTTTTGGCACTCCTGAAAACAAAGCGGACACTGATTCAAAAACATACATTTTTATTACCTGCTATCACCACCCTCTCAAAATCCATCATAGCGCTCCACATTGAGCCCTTTCGGTCACCTAAACACTTCATACGTTCAAGTAATTGCCCATTTCAAGTAATCGCCCATATTTATCATTTTTTTTGCACCCCCATTTTATGTTATGCATTCCCAACGCACCCAACCGCAAAGTCTACACCCCAGTCAATTTTCATAGCGACTTTTATTATTTTTAGTGCAGCGAGACCCCCCGCTTCATCTTCAACGCGCCGCCCGCCGTGCCACCCACCGTGCCACCCACCTATCTGTAGTGCAACTTTAATCACAGCAAGCACATTTTAAACCAAGAGATTATTCATTGTCAACCCTTATAACGCTTTCTCAAAAAAAACTATACGGAAAAAATACGGCAGAGGCACTCATCAGAGGAGCGGGCTGTGGGCAACAGAGGCAATATGGGAAACTCCTGCTGTGTTTTTTATACTTGTTTAAGTACCTATAAATTTATTATTATAGAACTGGCTTGCCGCGAGGCAGGCATGGAGAGGCCGTTATATGGGCATATCTGCCGCTTTAGCGATGACTTTAGTGTGATTTCGATAGACACGATTTTATGAAGATATCTGTAAATTTAAGAATTATGGTGGCGTTAACGGCCCTTCTGGCGGTGGGCGCCCTGATTTTCTGGTATAAATTCATCCTCCGAACCAACGAGGAAATAATGGCCAAGGCCACGGAAGATGCCGTTTATACCCTTGAAATAATCAGAAACAGCATCAGATACAGCATGATGTCAAACCACAGCGAAGTCGTCCAAAACATATTAGAAAGCACCCCTGCCTCAGGGCTTCACACGGGTATCAGGGTAATAGACCACAAGGGGAATATCAAATTCTCGTCAGATAAAAACGACCTTGGCAAGTCAATACCGCCGAATTCGATGATTTGTAAGGAGTGCCACAATATTGACGGCAAGGTCATCCTTAAAAATACCGGCAGGAATTTCTTCTTTACCGAAAAGGAAATCAGCGGCCACGCGCTCAAGGCCTTCATACCCGTAAAGAACGAACCCGCGTGTTCGTCTGCCGCATGTCACGTCCACCCTCCGGAAGCCACAATAAACGGCATCATTGAGGCGGACTTTCCCATGGCTCAGTTAGATAAAAAATTCAGGGATAAAAATCTCGATGTTCTTATACTTGGAATTATTTTTCTTGCCCTGATTGCTGTGACCCTGTATGTGCTGATGTTGAAACTAGTCATCAAACCGGTGATATTGATATCCGAGGGCATAAAGATGATAACGAGGGGTTACTACGGCCATCCGATAGATGTTCGCATGGAAGATGAGATAGGCGAATTAGGGCAGGCCTACAACGACATGACAAAAGCGCTCAAGGCGGGGAAAAACGAACTTGAGGAAAAGACCAGGGCGCTTTCCGGCATAATGGAGCAGAAATCCATTGAAATCAGAAAGACTCAGAAGCAGTACATGTACACGGAAAAACTGGCGTCTTTGGGCAGAATGGCCGCGAGCGTGGCACACGAACTAAACAGCCCCCTTACCGGCATAATCGTATTTGCCAAGTTATTATTAAAACGCGTCCCCCCTGATAACAAGACCGACCAGGACGACCTGAAGGTCATTGTCGAACAGGCCGAGAAATGCTCTAACATCATAGCCGTGTTGCTTGGATATTCGAGGACAATCCCCTCCGGCAACCTTGCAATGGATGTCAATAGCGCGATAGAAAGCGCCTTAAATATCCTCAAAAATCAGTCAAAGTTTTATAACGTTGAGGTAGAGAGAGACCTTGACCCAATACTGCCGCGCATACATGGCGACCAGTCGCAAATCGAGCAGGTATTTATCAACCTTCTGATAAATGCCTCAGACTCAATGAACAACAAAGGGAAGATAGTTATCAGGACAAGGAGTTTTACCGAGGATACCAATGAGTATGCCGAGATAGAATTCTCAGACAACGGCCCAGGCATACCCATAGACAATCTTGACAAGATATTCGAGCCGTTCTACACGACAAAGCCCGAAGGAAAGGGCACCGGCCTTGGACTTGCCGTGAGCAAGGGTATAGTTCAAAACGCGGGAGGCCGCATATTTGTCAAAAGCAAGGCCGGCGAGGGCGCAAGTTTCTTCATACATCTGCCAATAAGTAAGGTATAAAACCCCTCTATGAGATACCTTGCCGGCAAACTCATGGAAGTAACCACCAGACTAAGAAACGCCGGCATTAAGGACGCGGGAAAAGAAGCCGAGGCCCTCATGTGCCTCGCCCTGAACATAAACAAAGCCGCCCTCTATTCGCGCGATTTCAGCGAAATCTCAAACGCTGCAGGCGACTCCGCCGCCCGCGAACTCGATTCCCTGACAGCCCGCAGACTTGCCCGGCAACCCCTTCAGTACATCGCCGGAGAAATCGAGTTCTTCGGGCTATCTTTAGCTGTCGGCACGGGTGTACTAATTCCCCGGCCCGAGACCGAGCTGCTTGTTGAGATACTCACGGGGATTGTCAAGGGCAAGCACAAGCCAACTATTAATATGCTTGACCTGTGTACGGGAAGCGGCTGTATCGCCCTTGCGCTTGCGAAGCAATTCCCGGCCTCTGTCGTCCACGCGGTTGACATATCGGAGACTGCCCTGAGATATGCCGCCGCAAACGCCGAGGCCAACAACATTAAAAACGTAGTTTTCTACGCCGGCAGCCTGTATGAACCCGTGCAAACCCATACCTTCGACGTAATCGTATCCAATCCCCCGTACATTAAGACCGTGGATATAGCCTTCCTCGACCCTGAAATCCGCCTCTATGAACCCGTTGAGGCCCTTGACGGAGGCCCGGACGGACTGCATTTCTATAAAAAAATCATCGCCGGCGCCAACAGTTACCTAAGCGCAGGCGGCATAATGGCACTTGAACTTGGCGACACACTTGCCGCCCGAGTAATGGAAATTGCCCGCGAGGCGGGCTACAGCAAACTCACCCTCAAGTCCGACTACTCCTCAACTGAGCGATTTCTTATAATAAATGGATAAGATACCCATGTATAAGATAACCAATGGATAAACCGCTCGAAAAACTCTCCATCACGCCGCCCCTTCCCGGCGTCTATCTGTTTAAAAACGCGAAAGAAAAAATACTCTATGTCGGCAAGGCGCGAAGCCTCAGAAACCGCCTGAGGAGTTATTTTCACAAAAGTATCTCAGGCGATTTACGAAAATCCGCCCTTGTTGAAGAGGCGGCGGACTTCTCATTCGTCGTCACACAAAACGAGATAGAGGCACTGGCGCTTGAGTCCAATTTCATAAAGCAGTACAGGCCGAAGTATAACGTCATCCTAAAAGACGATAAAAACTATCCCTACCTGAAGATAAGCGTGACCCAGCAGTGGCCGGGGATTGAGGTAGTGCGGCGGTTTGACCACGGCGGCGACATATATATCGGGCCATACGTCTCGTCGCGGGGAATGAGAGAAACCCTTGATTTCATCAGAAAGTATTTCCACGTCAGGACGTGCAGGTATAAAATCGAAAATCTCAAGAGGCCATGCGTGGAGTATCAGATAGGACACTGTGTGGCGCCATGCGTCGGCCTTATAAGCAGAGAGGACTACATGGCGGCGGTCAATGAGGTGATAGGATTCTTAAAGGGCGACAATCAAACTATTCTTTCCAACCTCACCCAGGCCATGACCGCCCACTCAGATGCCCTCCGATACGAAAAGGCCGCCCTTGTGCGAGATAAAATCGCCGCTATACGCGAAACATGGGAGACGCAGAAGGTTATTGACCCGGCGCTTGCCGATTCGGACGTAATTGGATTTTACGGCATGGGCGGCGAGGGCATGTTTAACGTATTTTTCATACGAAACGGGGTATTGACGGCGGTGAAAGACTTTCACATAAAAGACCTCAAGGGGCTGTCCTATAAGCAATTGCTCTATACATTCATCGAACAGTTTTACAATAAAGACATAGTCCCGCCTGACCGCATAATAGTGGCGCAGAAACCGGCACAGCCGGGTACGCTGAGGGCATGGCTGAAAAAAAGAAAGGGAAGCCCGGTAGAGATAATCACGCCACTAAGCCCTGTCCCCGCCGGCACACCGGCGGACATCCTAACTATGGCCAACGAAACCGCGAAGAGAAACTTGTCTCTAAAGCGCGGTCTTATGGACACGGCAGACATTACCATCATGTCAGAGTTGGCGCATAGACTAAACCTTCCTGCCCCACCCACAGATATAGGCGCGTTTGATGTCTCCACAATATCGGGGAGCGAATCGGTGGGGGCGTTTATTCGCTGGAGGGATGGCCGCTTCGCGAAGGATTCATACAGACGGCTTAAGATAAAAACAGTCACGGGAGTGGACGATTATTCGATGATGACAGAGATATTTATGCGCACTGCCAAAAATCTCGGGGATGAATTCCCCCACCTACTTGTTATAGACGGTGGGAAGGGGCAGCTTGAGAGCGCCCTAAGTGCGTTGCGGCAACTACAAACCGAAGGTCTATTTGTTGATACCCCCCCCGCTGTTATTTCAATAGCGAAAAATCCGGACAGGATATTTATTCCGGGCGTGCTGAGGGGGATAAGCCTTGAGGACGGCTCGCAGTCCTCACTCTTCCTCAAACGCATCAGGGATGAGGTACACCGGTTTGCGATCACCTATCACAGGAAACTCAGGGAGCAGAGAATGAAACGCTCCCCGCTTGAGTATATTAAGGGCATATCGAAAAAGAGACGGCTTGAGCTGTTAAGACACTTTGACAGTATAGAGGCGATTCGGGCGGCATCGCCCGAAGAAATATCATCATTAAAGGGGTTTAATGCGAAGCTGGCGGAAACCATCCTCAAAGAGTTACAAATCCCCTAAAAATACAGGTCAAGGAGGGTTACCCTCCTTGCGGGAGTTTGAGGGCAGCGCCCTCAATGTACTACTTGGGTTTTGGGTGGGTAGAGGAGGTTGTCGAGGGAACATCCTATGTAAGGAAGTATACATAGAATCATCGCAAAAAAAACTGTCAAAAAGACGGGAAGGGGAGTTTTGTGCCTTAGTTTAGTAGGATTTTCACGGTAATGTTCAAGAAGCCTCTTAATAGCCGTAAACGGTCGCTGTCCCTAATTATTGTCCATCACTTATTTTTGATGAGTTGAAATTATCTTAACTCTCACGACTGCGATGGTTTGGAGTGCCTTGCTTTTCGGAAAACTTCTTGACTATACATCCTCCTTCATACACAACCAGCGGGGTATTCGTTTTCTCGGCAATCTTTTTCGCTTTGGCAGCCGCACGCCGCAGCGCAATCTCTGCCTTAGCAAGATCAACATCCTGAGCCTGTATTTTTTCTTTATTCAATCTTTTTCTCCTTCATCGAGAAGTTTTGGCAGCTCACCCGAATTGTCAAAAACAATCCAGGCGTCCACCAATTGTTTGTAAAGATGCTGAAAGTTGTGCCAGCCTTTTTCATACCTGCCTCTGATGGTCTTTACGGGAACATTGTGCCCGCCTTGTTTTACACGATTTTTTACCCGTTCCACCGCGGTCGCAACATCTGTTAGATAAAGGAAAATCAGTTTTATTTTATAGCCAATTCGCCGCCATTGAGGGATCATTGTTGCGTATATTCTGCCGCTTAAAGTTGTTTCAAAGGCAAAGCTCTCACCTTTTGAGACATGTCTTTTGATTTCGTCGAGCATGATTCTTCCAGCATGAAAAGAGGCTTTTTCGGGGAAAAACGGGGAAATACCCGACGCAATAAGATCCGCATTCACAAAGACGGGACAGTGTGCTTCCCTGGTCAGAAATTCAAGGGCAAAAGTTGTTTTACCTGCGCCGTTCGGGCCGGCAATAATAATTATTTTCTTGTCTTCATTCATATGACTTACTTTCCACAAAATCAGGCATATCAGGCTAGAAGCTATTCATCTGTATATCCTTAATGACTTTAAAATTGACTGACT
>JADFXO010000096.1 GCA_015233485.1 Nitrospirota bacterium | reverse complement strand
TATTGAGCCGTATGTGATTATCGCCCTGTGCAGGATGTAAATAAAGGCAATTATGTCCTCGTTTTTATTAAACCTGTACGAAATCCCCGAAAAAAGCCATGCTTGACGTTTTATGTCAAAGTCCCGCAAGAAATCCGCCGGACTTGACCCCATCATAGAGAGGATTTTCCCTATTACCGGCTTAAACAGTTCTACTTTACCGTAGGCAAGGCAGGCCGCTATGAGGCCGGCCGCCTCTATGTCAGGCCGGTAGGTGCATCGGCGCGGGAATTCGATAGGGTCATTATTAACCCTTTCGTTGAAATCGAATGTGGAATAAAACCCGTCAAGGAGGATTTTAAGGCTTCGCGCTGCCATATAGTTCCGTCATGTTAAGGTGCGTAAGCGCAAGGGCAAGGGCGTCCGAGCTGTCCGGCGACAGCGCAATGTCAATATTTAAAATTGCCTTTATCATGGCCATGACCTGCGATTTCTCCGCCCTGCCGTAGCCCGTTAACGCCTTTTTCACCTCAAGAGGGCTGTATTCAAACACGGGGATGCCGGAAACCGATGCCGACAGCAGTGCTACTCCACGCGCGTGCCCGAGGCTTAGGGCAGCCTTAATGTTGCTTGCAAAGAATATCTTCTCAACCACGGCCTCATCAGGGCTATATGCGTCTATCGCCTTTATCAGTCCCTCGTATACACGCCTTAGCCGCTCAGCAAGCGGCTGCCCCTTAGAGACGGCTATCTCGCCTGAGGCCACATAGACAATAGATTTGCCCTCTTTTTTAAGCACCCCATAGCCGCAGACGATACTGCCCGGGTCAATGCCAATTGCCGTCTTAATGGACATGCCTGTGTTATTATGATTTCGCCGGGGTTACGGCGTGTCTTGTCTTCTTGGCGGGAAACTCAAACAGTATTGTCTCCACAAGCTCACATATCACATGCCCAATAGTGATATGAGTCTCCTGAATGCGCGCCGCGTCCTCTGATGGCACAACAAATGCGATAGTGGATTTCTCCGCGAATTTTATCCCCTTAGCCCCCGTGAAGGCAATCACCGTGAGTTTCTTTTTCTTTGCCGCGTCAACAGCCTTCATTACGTTTTTTGAGCCGCCGCTTGTGCTTATGGCGATGATAACATCCCCCGTGTCGGCGATGCTCTTTAGTTGACGGGCGAATATGTCAGAAAAGTCGTAGTCGTTGGCAATCGAGGTCAGGACGGCCATATCTGTGTTGAGGGCGATAGCGGGAAGGCCGGGGCGTTCACGTTTAAATCTATTTATGAATTCGGCCGCTATATGAGAGGCGTCGCTTGACGAGCCGCCGTTTCCGAACAGCAGGAGTTTCTTACCCTTGCTGAAGGCGTCGGCTATGATTTTAGCGGCCTCGGCGACTTTGTCGGAGTTTTCGTTAAAAAACTTCTCCTTTACGGCAATACTCTCTCTTACTATCTTTAAGATTGTCTCATTCATATTGTTTATCTCCCCCTATTTCTCCCCCCGCGTCATTGGGGTTTCATACGGCTGGTGTCTTCTTCGTATGGGCTTAACTCCCCCTGCGGTTTTTGCGGTGGCGCTTCCTTCTTTTCAGTACCACTGGTCTCTTTAAGCGTAGGCGGCCCTTTATGCCCGCATGATATTAATACGAACGACGATAACAGCGCCGCGATAATAATTGCGATTATTCTTTTCATTCCTTTTTCATTCCTCTGTCCAGTTCTTATCGAGTTTCTCACGAAGCCTTTCTATTTGTTCTTCTACCTCACCAGTACCGCCAAATGATTTTCTGCCCTTCACCGATGCCTCAACGGTCAGGCGTGAGTATATATCATTATCAATCAAATCTGAGAATTTTTTAAATTCTTCTATGGTTAGTTCGTGGAGATCCATAGACTTACCAATACAATATTTGACGATGTTACCTGTGATTTCGTGTGCTTCTCTGAACGGCATTTTTTTTGTGACGAGATATTCGGCCAAATCGGTGGCCAGAGAAAACCCCTCAGCGGCCGTCTTTCTTAGACGTTCATTATTGAATCTAATGTGAGGAAACATCTCATTTATTATGTTTAGAACTTTAATTATTGTTTTGACAACGTCAAAAAGTGGCTCCTTGTCCTCCTGCATATCCCTATTGTAAGCCAGCGGAAGGGCCTTCATCGTAGTAAGTATGGAGACCAACGCCCCATAAACCCTGCCGGTTTTACCTCTGATGAGCTCTGCCACATCGGGGTTTTTCTTTTGCGGCATGATGGATGAACCCGTGGTATAGGCATCATCAATTTCTATAAAAGAGAATTCCTTCGTACTCCATAAAACCAATTCCTCTGCCATTCTGCTCATGTGCATCATCAGAATCGACGAATTTGATATGAACTCAATAACAAAGTCCCTGTCTGAGACGGCATCAATGCTGTTGCCTGAGATGCGCGAAAAATCAAGCCGTTTTGCCGCGGTATTCCTATTAATATTCAATGTCGTGCCAGCGAGGGCACATGCCCCAAGGGGAAGCGTGTCTATTCTTTTAAGGGCGTCTTTATACCTTTCCTTATCTCTTTCAAACATTTCCACATACGCAAGGAGATGGTGGGCAAGCGTAACAGGCTGTGCCCTTTGCATGTGTGTGTATCCGGGCATTATCGTATCAATGTTGGTTTTTGCAATTTCTATGAGGGTTTTTTGAAATGTTATTATACGTGGTATGACGCCGAATTCGATTACGTCCATGAGATAGAGTCTGAGGTCTAGTGCTACCTGGTCGTTTCTTGAACGCGCGGTGTGAAGTTTTTTCCCCGCGTCGGGATATTTTTTAATAAGTTCGGCCTCTATATACATGTGGATGTCTTCAATGGCCTTGTCGAATTCGAAATTTTTGGAGTCACGGGAATCGAGTTCGAGCAGAATTTCTTTAAGTCCGGCAGCGATTTCAAAGGCTTCGTTTTCTGTTATAATGCTTTGTTCATGAAGCATCTCAGTGTGTGCTACAGAGCCCATGATGTCATAAGAGAACAACTCATGATCGAACGAAATGGACTCGGTAAACTCCTCCACGCTCTTTGCCGTTTTTTCTTTGAATCTGCCCGACCACGGTTTTTTTATGCTGTCTTTTTTCATACTGTTAAGGATAAAATTTTACCCGTTGATTGGTCAACCGTAAAATTAACGAAGGCGGTGTTTATTTATACCAAGTTGCAGCCGGGGTAAACTATGTCCCAACCAACCTTTTTGTTGACATTAGTGATATGGTAAAATAGAAACGGGCGTACCGGAGAGACCGCCTGCTTTACCGCAACGATTACTACCGACAATGGAGGACTTAGTATGTGCCGGGACGAGCAGTACGGAGAAGATTTGGACGAGGGACCCGATGACAAGGAGCCATTTCCACCAAAGGACAAGGACATAAACGACATAAAATACCTTCTTTTAACCGGTAAGGGCAAAAAAAAGGATATACGGAGGATTATTTTATGCGGCAGTATCCTTTGACCCGGCATCATCGGAACTGAAGGCATAGGCAATTTTTTTCTCGTTTGCCCTGCCCTTGACGCCGGCCTTTGTTTACTGCTAAAATAAACTTCAGCAACTAACTTACAGGATTACTAAAAAACCTGATTATACGGCAAGTCTTTAACGGGGCCTGAATGCAAGGCACGTCGCCGGCAGCGTACCAGTTGTAGAAAACACGGGGGAATACGGGGGAATAAGGAGGTGTTGGGTGGTGGCAGTCTTTAAGTGTGAGAAATGCGGCACAGTAAAAGAGGGCAGGTGTAAGCCTCAGAAGTGTCCCAAGTGCGGCGAAAAAGGTACTATGAAGAAAGATGAGTGATTGAATAACATCCCATAATACTGAGGAGGGTAACGATTATGTGTATGGATCATACATTTAAGTGCAACTGCGGGGCGCAGGAAGTCAGTATCACTTTCAGATGTGAGATATTGCCGCCTGAGACATTGATGGCGCTCTACTGCCCCGTGTGCAGTAAAGGTGTTGCGTTCAATCCCGATACGATGGTTGCCGACAACGGGTGGATTATGGAATATGAAATGGACATCGCGCGCCTGATGGCGAAGAATTTGCCCGCCGAGCACTTGAGAAATCTCTCGCCCGAGGTAATATTCGACGAGGATTACTGCTCATGGCGCGGCATCTATCCAAACGACCATGTGGACAGCCTTCGTGAGAAAGAGGAAATCGTATCAATTGCCAAGGTCAATCCAAAGCAGTATTTGCAGGAAATCAAGGCATGGGCAAATACGCGCATGGAGCGGTTGAAAAACCAGGGATGGAGGAAGGCGCATGAGCGGGTCACAGTTTAAGGAAAAACCACACTGCGCAGTCAATTCCGCCGCCGTCCCCAACACGGTAGAGTGTCCGTCGTGTGGCGCTGTCCTTGAGATATGGAGCGACGAGGACGAGGTACGCTGTAAGGACTGTAATACATGTGTGGTACAAAAAAATGCAATCTAAGGAAGTGCGTGGATTTCCAGGTACTGTTGCCTATAGGTTAAAGGGACTGGGATTGCCGCCTTTGCGGCAATCCAGCTTATTCCCTGAGTCAGCCTCATAGGTAATATATAGGTAATTTCCCTATATATGTTCTAAAATAATCCTATGTGGAAACCAGCCTTCTACCGATTGTTTCAAGGTTTCATTCGTGTAATAATTAGACGGCGTCAAGTCAGCCTCTGACGTTAGCGTTAGTCGGGGGGCGCGCAATGAGTTGCCAATGAGTTGATAGTGCGCCGCGTCATGGCGGTTGAGCGGCGCGGGTTAAATTGTTAACATAAGGCGGCAAGAGAATATTAAAGGTGGTGAGAGGATGAATGTCATAGAAATCAAGCCGGATATCTACTGGGTAGGCGTTGTCGATTGGGCGGTGAGGGATTTCCACGGTTACGTAACGCCAAACGGGACGACGTACAATAATTATTTGATCTTAGACGAGGATATTACGCTGGTTGATACTGTAAAACACGATTTTCTCGAAATCGGCATAGCCAACATAAAGAGCGTCGTTGACCCGTCCATGATAAAAAACATAGTAGTAAATCACATAGAGAACGACCACATGGGCGCCCTTGAGAGGGTTATGGAGATCGTCCCGCGGGATGTTACCATCTACGCCACCCAAAGGGGCAAGTCCGGGATGGATAGATTTTTCGATATTTCAAAGTGGAACATTAAAGTCGTCAAGACCGGCGATGAGATAAAAACGGGAAAATACAAGCTGAAATTCATAGAAACCCCGATGATACACTGGCCGGATTCAATGATGACATATGTGGATGGGGCCAAGCTCCTCTTATCGCAGGACGCCTTTGGCCAGCATGTTGCCACAGCGGGACGCTTTGACGACGAGTTCATAGACAGCGCCTCATGGGCTGAGCTGCAAGATGCCACAGTGGACTACTATGCCAATATCCTTATGCCCTTTGGTATGCTGATAAAGACCAAAATAAACGAAATTCAAAAAATGGGCATTGAAATAGATATGATAGCCCCCGACCACGGCATTATATGGAGAAAACACCCTGAGCGTGCGTTAGAGATGTATCTTGACATGGCAAACAATAAGGCCAAAGAGAGGATAGTCATAATATACGACACCATGTGGAGCAGCACAGAGCAGATGGCCCTTCCCATGATGAGGGGCATACGGGATGAGGGGGTTGACTGCAAGGTGATAAAACTGCGCGCTACCCCGATGAGTGTCGCGATAAAGGAGTTCTGGAAATCAAGGGGCTGTCTGATAGGCTCTCCAACGTTAAACAACGAGGTGTTTCCCTCGATAGCGGAGTTTATGGTGCACCTGAAGGGGCTGCGTCCTAAGGAGCGGCTGATGGCCGCATTTGGCAGCTACGGCTGGGGCGGAGGGGCAGTAAACTGGCTATATGAGATGTTTAAACAAATGAAAATGCCGGTAATCGATCCCGGCGTTCAGGTACAATACAGGCTAAAGGCCGATGACGAGAAGCGGTGTTATGAATTTGGCCGCAACTTCGCGCGGCAGGTGAAGGAATATCAAAAAAAATTTACCGGCATATCGACGGCGATGACTGAAAAGGAGGTTTAAATTATGTACAGATGCACCGTATGTGGATGGATTTACGATGAGACGAAGGAAGGGACACCGTTTAGCGAGCTGCACGACGATTACGCATGTCCGGTGTGTAACGCCCCAAAGGAGGCATTTGAGCCTGTATAGGGTTGTATTTTAATTAACAAGGAGGTTATTACTATGTCAGAAAAGAGTTTATTTTGTGGTATGAACAAACCGGCAGACCCAGGCAATCTAACAGAGACGGAAAAGAAGCATATACCTGTAATTGACTGCCCCGATACGGTCAAGGCGGGGGAGCCGTTTAAGGTGGCAATCAAGGTGGGCGAGATCCCGCACGTCATGCAGGAAGGCCACAGCATTCAGTGGATTGAGGTCTTATCGGGAGAGAGTTTTCTGGCAAGGGTTGACCTGACGCCGGTGTTTACCGCCGCCGAAGTAACGGTAACACTGGTTAAAAGTGGAAAACACCGCACCTCTTCAATAAGGGTCGTCGAAAGATGCAACCTCCACGGGCAGTGGGAGGCCGTTAAGCAAATTACCATAAATGAATAAGGTCTTTCAGGCCTTACGTTAATTTAAATAAACAGGAGGAGAAAAAAATATGTGTGATGACTTAGGTTATGATGACGTGTGTTGCGGTTTAAAGGTGGGGCAGCAGGTACCGGATTTTAAACTGGACATATACGACCCTGTAAAGAAGGATTTTGGGGAAATCTCGCTTGAAGCGCTGAAAAAGGATGGCAAGTGGACTGTCCTCGTGTTTTATCCGGCCGATTTTACGTTTGTCTGCGCAACAGAGTTTGCGGCCCTTGCCGGGCTCTATGACGAGTTCAAAAAGAGCGGGGCGGAGGTCATTACGGTGAGCACGGATACGAAATTTACGCATCTGGCATGGCACAAAGACGAGAAATCCCTTGAGAATGTCAAATATCCTATGGGCGCTGACCGCAATACCTCGCTGTCGAGTCTCTTTGGCGTTTACGACGATTTCTCCGGGCTTAATCTGCGAGGTTCGTTTATTATCAGCCCCGATGGTGTGCTCTTAAATGCCGAGATAAATTTCTACAATCTCGGAAGAAACATGGATGAGCTTTTGAGAAAGCTAAAGGGAAACGTATACCTGTCAAAGCATGGAGCTGAGGCCTGTCCGGCCAAATGGAAGGCTGAAGGAGACAAGACCCTGACGCCCGGAGCCGGCCTGGTTGGCAAAGTCGCCGAGGCCCTGAAATAATAACAAAAAAACTGTATAATATCACGGAGGTATTGACATGGCAGTTGAGAAAGAAGGCGAAAAATACAAGTGTGAGATATGTGGAAACGAGGTCGTAGTAACGAAAGTGGGCGGTGGAGAGCTGGTCTGTTGCGGCGAGCCGATGGTGTTACAGGGATAGCGATGAAACTGACCGCCATCCTGGGCAGTCCGAGGATAAATGGCAACACTGAGATATTGTTAAACGAGGCCATCAGGGCAGTCACAGAACAGGGCTGCCCTGTTGAGCTGTTCCGGCCACACGGCATGAATTTGGCCCCATGCAGGAATTGCGGCGGTTGTAACGAAACTGGCCGGTGCGTTGTACAAGACGACATGACTGACGTATACAGGGCGATAGCCACATCTAACAGGTTTATTGTAGCGTCGCCGATATTTTTCTTCGGCCTGACGGCACAGATAAAGGGTTTAATAGACAGGTGCCAGGCGTTCTGGTGTGAAAAATATCTCCTTGGCCGTCCGATACCGGAGGGACAGGAGGGCAGAAAAGGTCTCCTTCTGATGGTTGGAGGCATGGACAAAGAGATCGGCTTTACAAGCGGCGGGGCAACGGCAACGGCCTTTTTCAGGACCATAAGCGTCCCTAAACACGAGATTTTATATTTTACAAAGGTTGATTCACAGGGGGCGATACTTGGGCATCCCACCGCGTTGAAAGATGTTTATGAGGCCGCTAAACGGCTGGTGTTATAAACAATTATGAGGAAGCTAAACACATGAGTGAGAAAAGAACAGTACTGTTTGCTTTGAGCACTTGTTCTTCATGCAAGAAGACAAAGGAGCTGCTTACAAAAAATAACATTGAATTCATCCTTGTTGAGCTTGACACTTTGGATATAGAATCACGCGATAAGCTCCTATTAGAGGTCAAAAAGTATAACCCTCGGGAGTCATTCCCGACGATAGTAGTTGACGGAGGCCGGACGGTAATCGTAGGTTACAACGACACGGCTATTAAAAAGGAATTCAACATTAAATAACACGACATGGGGAGGCCAAATGAAAAAACTACCGGATCATTATACTAAAATAAGGGAAAGGCACGGCAAACTAATCGAGGCCGTAGAGGCACTGGGCAAAGTGGCAAAAAGCGCTGGCCCGCTTGACGCGATGACGGCGGAGCTTGTGCAGCTTGCCGCCGCCATTGCGATACGCTCAGAAGGCTCCGTCCACAGCCACACGCGCAGGGCGCTGTCACACGGCGCCACACCGCAACAGGTGAGACACGCGGCCGTCCTGCTCACCAGCGTTGTGGGATTTCCCGCGGTTGCCGCGGCCCTTGCATGGATTGACGATGTCATTGAGGATGCCTGAGGCCGCGGGCACATCCGTGCGGCGTACAGTTCTACCCCACACTTACATGTAACTACAGGTGTGATTTCTGTTTTAACCGGGGGTTAGGCGAAGCCGGCGCGATAAGCCCCCGCGATTTTTTATCGCTTATCGGCATACTAAAAAGAATCGGCGTACAAAGTATTGACATCCTGGGCGGAGAGCCGACACTCCATCCATCCCTCCCCGAATTTGCCTCCATTATAAACGAAAACAATCTCTCTGCTACGATAAGCACAAACGGCTCAAACGTCGACACGCTGAGGCGTATATCGAAGGCACACTCCGGAGGCTCAAACATAAAAATCGGGGTCTCTGTTAATGACAATATCAACGCGGCCCTTGATGATTTCATAACCGGCTGCAAACCGTACGTAAAGAGCGTTGCCATAAAAAAGGCGTTTCCGGTTCCAGAGGCGGCGGCAAGATACGCCGGACAATCAGGGATAAACTATTATTTAATCTTCAGAGACGCCATGTCTCAGGATGGCCTGCGTGAGACTATGCCGTTTTTTGAATATTATGAGATACTGAATGAGTTGAAGCAGGTAAAAAATGGTGTTGAAGGGGTCTATTGCGCGGGGTTTTTGCCTGATATGGAGGTCTATCCTGAGCTTGAGGGCGCGAGATGTCCGGCGGGGACGACGAAGGCGGCCGTGCTTCCAAATGGCGATGTGTATCCATGCAACCTGTTTTTCAGATACCGTCAGTTCAGGCTTGGCAATATATTTGCGGATGATTTTGAGTTGATATGGTCCAATCCTGTGTTGGATTTTTTTAGGGTGTTTACTGGTAATACGTGTTTAAACAAGCGTTGCAGACTTTTTAAGCAATGCCGGGGTGGGTGTCCCGCTGTGTCATATGCCATTGCGGGGCGGCTTGACGCGCCGGAGCCGAGGTGTCTATGAACCGTGTGGTTATCACCGGCATAGGGGCGGTAACGCCGCTTGGGAATAGTTTTAAGGAGTCATGGGGCGGCCTCATTGAGGGCAGAAGCGGAATAAGGCCGCTGCCCGCGCGCCTGTGTTGCGGCGGCGTAACGCGGGGCGGCCTATTAGACGGATTTGACGCGGGGCAATTTCTAAGCATACGGGAGATAAATCGCCTTGACCCGTTTGTCCACTACGCGGTTGCGGCGGCGGCGATGGCGCTTGACGACGCCGCACCTGATGATAAGCAACCATCTGGATTTGCCTCAATAATAGGGACAAGCAGGGGGGGGATTACAACGATAAGCGATGCGGCGGTGCGGCTTGCCGCGCGCGAAAAGGGGTGGCGAAGGGGGGCGGCGTATCTGATGCCGGCAACTACGGCCTCGATGGCGGCGTCTTACATATCGCAAAAATTCCGGCTTCGCGGCTATACGCTTGGCATATCAAACGCCTGCACCTCCGGGGCCAACGCGGTTGGAGAGGCGTTCAGACTGATAAAACACGGTTACGCGGAGGGTGCGCTTGCCGGAGGGGCTGAGGCGCCGCTTTGTGCGCTCTGCATTGAGGGGTACAGGGCAAGCGGCGCGCTGTCGAAGGATTCGTCACAGGCGTCGCCGAGGCCGTTTTGCACGGGTCGCGACGGCTTTGTCCTTGCCGAAGGCGCATGTGTTGTGGTGATGGAGGATTACGAGGAGGCGCTTTCGCGCGGGGCGCGCATATATGCGGAGGTCTTAGGCTACGGTAACACCTCAGACGGCCTTGACATGGTAAGGCCGGACAGTGGTATGCAGGCCACCGCCATGCTTAATGCCCTCGGTGAGGCCTCCATTAGCCCTGCGGATATGGACTTCGTCAATGCCCACGCTACATCTACCCCTCTTGGGGATGCCGTAGAGTCTGAGGCCATACATAAGGCGTTTAAGGACAGCGGCCGTGGATTGCCGGTAACGGCGAACAAATCAATGACCGGGCACATGCTCTCTGCCTCAGCCGCTTTTGAGACGGCCGTAGCCGCAATGTCGTTATACACAGGGCTAATTCCCCCGACAATAAATATACAGGCAATCGACCCCGCCTGCGGCCTGAATGTCATCAGAAAGATACTGAAGATCAACTCAATTCGTGCGGGCATCACAAATAGTTTCGGCTTCGGGGGCGTCAATGCCTCTATTGTGCTTGGGGCAGTGCCCCCTGTAGAATCTACCAATATGCAGTCATAGAAGTAAAAGGATTTCCAATCATTTAGTCAGTCATAGCGCTTTTATTTCACTTATACCAAGTTGCAGACAAAGGAGTAATAGGAGCATCCTTCGACAGGCTCAGGATGATTCGATTGTTATAGAAAGAAGAGAGTGTAAACTAAAGTGTGTAAACCTCCAAATGGTAGAATAGAGGTAAAAAATCAAGGAGGTAAGGAAATGAAGGTATTGAAGAAGGAAGAGTTAAAAGGGCTGATAAGAGCGAATAAGATGAAAGAGCTTGGAGACGTAAACGAGTTTATAAGGCAGATATCGAAAGAGATGTTGGAGACGATGTTAGAAGAGGAGCTGGAGGGCCACCTGGGGTATGAGAGGTACGATAGTGAAAATAAGGAGACAGACAACTCAAGGAACGGGTATAGTTCAAAGAAGGTCAAAGGGGTGGCAGGGGAAATAGGTCTTGAAGTACCGAGGGATAGGAAGTCAGAATTTACTCCGGTAGTAGTAAAGAAAAGGCAAAGGGATATATCGGGTCTGGAGGAGAAGATAAACCTAAAAACGGCAGTTAAGTGTCAAAAGCACCCGGCATAAGTGCAAAATAAAATGGTTGAGCGGGTGGTTTTTGTAGAATTAGTCTAAAAGCGCATGTGATAATAATCTTCATTTTTTCTGC
>JADFXO010000095.1:536-11501 GCA_015233485.1 Nitrospirota bacterium | reverse complement strand
CGAACGCTTCACGGACGGGCTTCTTGTCGAGATAGATATTGTCTTCAATAGCGGCGGACTTGAGCAGACCTCTGGCGTTTTCCATGTACCGGTGCGCTTCCCCTTCTGCATGTGTCTTAGACGGTCTCACTGTTCCCATGCTTAATTGTACGCTTTCCATGATATCCGCGTCAATACGGGTTTTGAAATCAGACAAAAAGGACTATTTCGTCTGATTTTGAGTAAAATACTCATTATGTCAGCAACTTGGGCTTACTTCCCTTCGTTTTTAATCCTTAAAGATACCGGCGCGAAGGTCTTTCTGTGTATCTCGCACGGGCCGTGGACATTGAGCTTTTCCATGTGTTCCTTGGTGCCGTATCCCTTGTGGGAGATGAAATTGTACTGGGGATATTTTTCGTGAAACGCAGACATAATAGAATCGCGCAGCACCTTTGCGATTATTGAGGCGGCGGCAATTGAGGCGCTCTTGGCGTCGCCCTTTATGATAGAGACCTGCTTGCAGATAACGGTAGGGAGTTTAAGCGCGTCTATGAGCAGCATATCCGGCAGCGCGCCCAAGTCTGAAACTGCGGCTGACATGGCAAGCTTTGTCGCGTTTAGTATATTAATCCTGTCTATCTCATCCGCACTGACTATCCCAACACCTATTGCGAGGGCGTTATATAATATTTCGTAAAAAAGATACTTCCTTTTGGCCGCGGTGAGTTTTTTCGAGTCATTTACACCGTCTATTTCGACTGCCGGGTTCAACGCCACGGCCGCGGCAACGACAGGCCCTGCCAGAGGCCCCCTGCCTGCCTCGTCTATACCGGCGATTACCTTATATCCAGCCTTACGATATTCGCCATCGAAGGCATAGAGTGCGCTCATACCACGGCTTTTTTGATCTCGCGAGCCTTTTCCTTTATTTTCGCGTCCTTACCCTTTTTGTGCCTTATGTAATAGAGCTTGGCCTTTCTGACGTCGCCTCTTCTTACGACATCAATCTGTTTTATTATCGGCGAATGGATAGGAAAAATCCTCTCCACGCCGACGCCAAAAGACATCTTCCTTACGGTAACCATTTCGCGCACACCGGCTCCCTTGCGCGCTATTACTATACCCTCGTAAGGCTGAATCCTCTCCTTGTCGCCTTCTACGACACGCACATACACCTTTAAGGTGTCGCCTATGTTAAACGCGGGGATTTCCTTTCTGTAATTTTCTTCAAGTGCCGTTACTAAATTCATACTTCCTCCTTGAGTTGCTCCATGATTATATTGTCATCTTCCGTCAATTTCGCCTCATCTATTAACTCTGGCCTTTTAAGAAGCGTCCTCTTCAGGGACTGCCGTCTTCGCCACTTCAATATCTCCTTATGATTGCCGGACATCAGAACCTCCGGCACCCTCATACCCATAAACTCGGCTGGCCGCGTGAAATGGGGATACTCCAGAAGTCCGCTTGTAAAAGACTCCTCCTGATTTGACCGCTCATCACCAAGCACGTTTGGCAGCAGCCTCGTGACCGCGTCTATTATAACCAAAGCGGGCAGCTCTCCGCCGGTCAATATGAAATCCCCTATGGAGATTTCCTCGTCCACAGATAGATTTATCCTCTCGTCCACACCCTCGTATCTGCCGCATATAAGGACAACCCCATCTTTTTTTTGAGACAACTCCATAGCCTTGTCCTGGTTAAATACAGCCCCCTGCGGGCAAAGCAGTACAGTGTGCTTATTATGGCGGCCTTTTACGTGGGCTAAGGCATTGAAAAGCGGCTCTATCTTCATAACCATTCCCTGGCCCCCGCCAAACGGGTAATCGTCCACGGTCAAATGCTTATCCGACGCGAAATCCCGTATATTAGTAACCCCAACTTCTATTAAACCGCGCTCAATGGCCCTCTTAATAATACTTTCCGATATATAGAAATCAAACATCCGGGGGAAAATCGTAAGTATATCGAATCTCACCCTAAAAGACCCGCCATGATCTCGATTGTTATATATCCGCCGGCTATGTTTATCTCTTTTATGACGTCGGTTATGGCCGGTATCAGGCATTCTCTGCCGGCGTAGTCCATTACATAGACATCGTTTGCGGGAAATGATAAGACATCGGATATTTTGCCAAGCGTCTCTCCCGATGAGGAAATAATGTTTAGGCCGACTATTTCGTGCTTATAGTATTGGCCTTCCTCAAGCGGGGGCAGCCCGACCCCCTCGGCCTCCATTGATGCACCGTTATAGAGGACGGCGTCTTCGGGTGTGTCTAAACCGTCGAATTTCAGCACAACGCAGCCTGGCCGAAATTTCTTTGATATTATATTAAACGCGGTGCCGCTGCCGGAGAGCATAACCTCATCAATGGACGCAAACATCTCCTCAGATATATCCGACAGCACTGCCTTTAGCTCACCCTTAACGCCCCACGGTTTTATAATCTTTCCGATTACCATTTTATCCTTATATCAAAAAACTGACAAAGGGACATACGCCGCTATAACGCTGCCCCTTTTTTTTAATAACGCTGTCCCTTTTTTTAAGACGCCGCCCCTTATTAAGGCGATCCCTCTGCCGGTATATGTTATTCGAGTATCTCTAAGCTGGCGCGTTTTCCTATCTTCGTCCCTGCCGCTGATAGGATTGTTCTCATTGCCCTTGCGGTTTTTCCCTGTTTGCCTATCACCTTGCCGAGATCGTTTGCGGCCACCCTTAGCTCAAAAATGGTTGTTTTTTCGCCATCTACCTCTTGCACAGCTACATCTTCGGGCTTATCGACCAGTGCCTTTGCCATAACTTCCACCAAGTTTTTCATCATGAACTACCTCCGGTTGAATTAGGCCGTCTGAAGCTGCAAGCCGGCTTTTTCTAAAAGTTTTTTAGCGATATCGGTTGGTTTAGCGCCGCATCCAAGCCATTTCTTTGCCTTTTCGATGTCAATTTTGACATCCGAAGGTTCTGTCAACGGATTATAGCTTCCTATTATGTCCAGAAACCGGCCGTCCCTTCTCTCTCTTGAATCTGCCACTATTACTCTATAAAAAGGCCTCTTGTGCGAACCCATGCGTGTTAATCTGATTTTTACCAATGCTGTCCCTCCATCGTGTTATTGTAATATAATCCTGTCTTTATGTAAAGGTATATTTTTTCTCAAAAAGGCATTATATCCGGCATTCTGAAGCCTTTTTTGTTTTTGAACGCCTTCATCATCTTCCTCATGTCCTTGTACTGCTTCAGGAGGCGGTTAATGTCGGCTACCGTTGTGCCGCTTCCCGCCGAGATACGCAGCTTTCTGCTGCCGTTTAAGACCTGCGGGTTATTGCGTTCCTTTCGTGTCATTGAGGAAATCATGGCCTCGACCTTTATGAACTGGCTCTCATCCACATCAACCCCCTTCATGCGGTTAAAGCCTGGTATCATGTTCAGGAGATTTTGTATCGGCCCCATTGAGCGTATCTTCTTCAGTTGTTCTCTCAAATCATCGAGCGTAAAGGAATCGGTTGTAAGCTTGTTTTGCAGGGTTTGGGCCTCTTTTTCGTCAAACGACTGCTGGGCCTTTTCGATAAAACTAAGCACATCCCCCATGCCGAGGATCCTTGATGCCGCACGCTCGGGATGGAACGGCTCAAGCATGTCGATTTTTTCACCCGTGCCGATGAATTTAATTGGCCTGCCGGTAACTTCCCTTATCGACAGTGCCGCGCCGCCACGGGCGTCGCCGTCCATTTTGGTCAATATAATACCGTCTATGCCGATTTGCCCGTTGAACGTCTTAGCGATATTGACAGCGTCCTGGCCGGTCATAGCATCAGCGATGAGCAGGATTTCGTCAGGGTTGACGGCGTCTTTAACCGCCTTGAGTTCCTTCATCAAATCTTCGGCTATGTGAAGGCGGCCTGCGGTGTCAAGGATTACAATATCGCGTGCCTGTTTTTTCGCCTCAGTTAGCGCATTCTTACAGACGGCAACAGGACTTTTATCTTCTTTTGAGAAAAACACCGGTACGTCGATTTGCTTGCCGAGGGTTATGAGCTGGTCAATTGCGGCCGGGCGCTGAAGGTCTGCCGCAGCCATCATCGGGCGTCTGCCCTGTGCCTTAAAATGTCTTGCCAGCTTCGCCGAAGTCGTCGTCTTGCCGGAGCCGTGAAGGCCAATCATCATGATAACAGTAGGGGGATTGGGGGATAGACGAATCTTTTCATTTTCCGACCCGAGGAGGACACACAGTTCATCGTTGACTATTTTTATAACCTGCTGGCCGGGCGTCAGACTTTCCATGACACCTTTGCCAAGCGATTTTTCCTTTACCTTTTCGACAAATCCCTTGACGACCTTAAAATTTACATCGGCCTCAAGCAGGGCGAAGCGAATTTCCTTCATCGCCTCGTCAATATCGTCTTTTACCAATACGCCTTTGCCCTTTAACTTCTTGAATACGGACTCCAGCTTTTCGCTTAACGAATTAAACACTTACATTGACTCCCGCATTGACTCCATGAGCACCGTATCAGGCTAAGTGGGCTTCGATCTTTTCTTTGAGCTGATGTTTCGGTACTGCGCCAACGAGCTGGTCGATCTTTTCGCCGTTTTTGAAAAGCATCAGTGTGGGAATGCCCATAATCTTATACTTGCTTGCGATGTCTGGATGTTCGTCGGTATTGAGTTTGAGGACTTTCAGCCTCCCTACGTATTCCTTAGCCATATCCTCTACGATAGGGGCGACCATCCTGCACGGTCCGCACCACACTGCCCAAAAATCCACCAGCACCAACTCCTTGGCGCCTAACACCTCAGCAGCCCAGTTTGCCGCCGTTGCATTCATAACACCTTCACCCATAAAAAAACCCTCCGTTTATTATTATTTCATCAATAACATATATTTCGTACGCGTATGATTATATGAGGTGACGCATTCTTTTGTCAATACAGTTTTTATCAATGCCACCATTGACAGTATAAACTATATTCTGTTATTTTTACCAGATGAAAAGATGTATAATGGTTTTGCCATACGTTTTTTTTCTTACAATCTTTTCTTGTGCCTCCGCGGCATATGGATTTGACGTGAAGGGGCTGCAGCCGCTTCAGCCAAACGGCGTGTTCTCTACCTTTTCGACCTCTACGAACCAATCTGGCATATTTTCTACGCAATTTGAACTTGAGCAGTCTGTTGACCCCACTTTCTATCAAATCAACTCCTCTGTTTCGTTTGCCATAACGAATGAGATAGAGGCAAGCGCCACGATTCCCTATCATCTGAAAACCGGCGAGTCGGGGTTTGAGGACGCCGCCATAGGGATTAAAGACAGGTTTATTGAAGAGGAGCAATATACCCCGTCAGTTGCGGCTCTTTCAGCAGGAGCACTGCCGTCCGGCAGAGATGTGATTGGGACAAACGGAAGTATCGGCGGCGGCTTGATTGCATCGAAGAAAATCGGCCCGTTTAAGACGCACATCAATGCCCTCGTATATCACCCGTTTAAGCATGACCTTGGCACTGAGGTGGATTTGATGCTCGGCGCGGAACTTCAGGCTGCTAACAATCTCAGTGTCCTCACTGAGGTTCAAACGAAAAAAAGCGACGATGTAAATAGATTCGACTATTGGGACTGGAAGATAGGCTACAGGTTCAGGCCGCTGGACTTTCTCTATACCACGCTCTCTGCCGGGTATGGGTTTAAGACCCGCTCCCCGGACTTGCATATTTTCCTGTCGTTTACTATAATATATCCGCCCGCCGGCAGGATATTAAAATATATATACGAAGAGGAAAAGGAATAGTGCGATGTTTGACTTAGGGATGGACGAAATTGTGGTGGTATTCGTAATCGCGCTATTGGTGTACGGGCCGAAGGACCTGCCGGAGCTGGGCAGAAAGGCGGGGAAATATATCGCCATGTTTAAAAGGATGGTCAATGACGTAAAGCGTCAGATGGATGCGGAACTCTACGAGTATACAAAACCGGTAAAAACAGAAATAGAAAAGATAAACATGGAAACAATAGAAGCTGCGCGCAGACATCAACCTGCTATAACACAGGTAAAAACTCCGGATGTGGCCGCCGAAAACCCGGCCGATAACAAACCTGCCGCAGGGCCTGAGGCGGCTACACCAGAGAAACCCCGAGATGGAACCCCTATAAATGGAAAATGATAAGATGTCCATATTCGAACACCTCGGCGAGCTCAGGAAGCGAATTATAATTTCCATGGCGGCCGTACTTGTGATTTTCATCGTAACATTTAATTATTCCGAAATGATTTTAAAAACTCTGGTCATGCCCATCGAAAAGAAGATGGTCTTTAGTATTCATTATCCATTTGTTGGTCTTGAGCCGAGCGGCATAAAGCAAAAGGCATTGGTCTTTCTTGAGCCTGCCGAGGCATTTTGGATGCACTGTAAGCTCGCCCTGATAGCCGCCCTGATGATAGCGCTGCCTGTAATATTGTCTCAAATATGGCTTTTTATAGAACCGGGGCTTGTTGAGAGGGAAAAGAAGTTTATTATGCCGTTTGTAACGGCGGGGACGGTTTTATTTATGGTTGGGGCGGTGTTTTGTTATTATATAATATTGCCGTTTGCGTTTGGGTTTTTGATGACATATAAGACGGAGAACCTGACGCCGATGATTTCTGTAGGTAATTACGTAGGTTTCACGACGAAATTCATACTGGCCTTTGGGGTGATATTTGAGCTGCCGATAGCGCTGTTCGTACTGACGAAAATGGGGCTGGTAACTCCGCAACAATTAGGCAAGATAAGAAAACACGTAATCGTAGCGGCGTTTGTAATATCCGCCGTAGTAACGCCGACCCCCGACGCGTTTAATCAAACGCTCATGGCCGTCCCCATAATTGTACTTTACGAAATCGGGATATTGGCGTCAAGGTTAATCAGAAAAAAACCAGAGGAACAAGACCAGACCTCCGAATCTACGGATTTAACTGCCCCCAAATAATCACATAACGTAAAATCATTGACAGGCCATCGTGCAGATGTGCTATCATTAGTTAAGTGAGTAAGGTGGTTTTATTAAAATGACTATACAAAAGTATATTGTTGATATGAGGTGGGTGCGATGACGGTGTTACCGTTTCCTTTAAGCAGAAGCTATGCTAATATGTTGGAGCAAAATCTCTCGATAGAAGAGTTGCAATCTTTGGTAATAAAAATATCTGACGATCTGGAAAAAAATCCCAAAGATAAAGTTGATTTGATGATGGAATTGATAGAATGTTATATGAGGTTAGATGATATAGAGAAAGCCGAACTGAAACTTGATGAATGTTATAACCTTGTTAATGGAAATGTACCTTTTTATTTAGAGATGGTCAAAGCGGAGATAAAAAATAGAAAGGGCAACACAAAAGAAGCCGTTAAGATATTGAGGCAATTACTTAAAGATAATAAGTTGATTGAGCATGAGAGAATATCTGCACTTGTTGCGCTTGCTATATATAATTCTAATTTATCAAATTATGAAGAAATACATAAAGTAGTATTAGAATTGTGGAATATGGTATATCATAATTCTGAGATCGATTTCAATGATAATTCATTCTACGAAAAGGTATCGAAAAGGGACGCGGAGCCATTAATCAGAGCTATGAATATTCTTGAGTCCTATTTAAATGGAAAGAAATTGTTAAAAGATAAGACATATTCAGATATCTACGAATATATTAAAGATTACGCAAAGGATAATCAGATAATAGATGATATAATCCCATATGAAGAGGTCGATATAGAATTTCCTGATATAAAATACTTTTCTTTAAAAATAATCTCAAAACCTATGTCAATTGAAGAAGAGTTCAATTTAGAAATTTATATTTATAAACTAATCATCTCTAAATATCCCGGTGTATTAGTGTTGGTTAATGTTATAGGAAACCGTTATGTTTCAAATTGATCATTTTAAAATAACAGCGGAAGAGCTCCCATGCCTTAATTATAAAAATAAGGATATTACTGAAGCGGTTAGCAGGACAACAATTGGAAGATATTATTATTACATATTTCTTAAGTACAGAGAAAAAATATATCATTTGCTAACCGTTGGTGATAGAAATGAGTTGAAGAATAGACGAAACATACACTATATAATTCAAAAAATTATGGCGAATTATGATAGAACTGACATATCAGGGAAACTAAAGCACTTAAAGGAATTACGTAACTTATGTGATTACGAGTTGAGTGCAATTATTGATAAAAATATTATCAATAAAGCCAAACTTATAGTATTTTATTTAGAAAGAGAAATAACCTCAATAGAAGCAGGCGCAAAATTAAATGACGCCTTTAATAAGGCCTTAAAAGAAATATAAGGCATACTGTAAAAAAGTTTTAACCCACCGGTAGATACGCCTTGGGGTTTAATCTCAAATCGGCAAAATCGCCTTTCAGAAATTGTTCGTAGGCCGCTGCCCCTATCATGGCGGCGTTGTCTGTGCAGAGTGGTTTTGGCGGGATGTAGGTCTCAATTCCCTTTAGCTCTGTGATGCGTTGCCGCAGTCCGTCATTGGCCGCTACTCCGCCCGATAGCGCGACCGATGTGATGTTCTCCTGAGCAGTCGCCCATTCGATTTTTCTTATAAGGACATCTATGACCGCGGCTTGAAATGAGGCGCAGATGTCCTCTGTTGAGATGTCAGGCGTGTTTTGGGCAAGGAAACTCCTGACCGACGTCTTCAGGCCGCTGAAGCTAAAGTCCAGCGTCTGCGGCATATACGGCCGTGGAAAGGACACTGCGCGCGGGTTGCCGGTGCGTGCAAGCCTGTCTATAACCGGGCCGCCCGGAAACCCCAGTCCAAGCATCTTGGCCACCTTGTCGTAGGCCTCACCGGCGGCGTCGTCGCGGCTGCGGCCAAGCTCTTTGTATTTCCCACAGCCATCCACCCTGTACAGGCTCGTATGTCCCCCTGATACGACGAGGGAGATAAACGGCAGTGTTGGCGGCCCCCCTTCTTTTAAAAAGGCTGAGCAGATATGCCCTTCAAGGTGGTTTACGCCTATCAACGGGAGCTTGTGGACGTAGGCCAGAGCCTTGGCAAAGGCAGTCCCTACGATTAGCGAGCCTATGAGGCCGGGGCCTTTGCATACGGCTACCGCGCTGACAGAGGCAAAGGATATGGACGCCGCTGTCATTGCCTCGTCAACGACGCCTTCTATCATTTCAAGGTGTCTTCTTGAGGCAAGCTCCGGCACTATGCCGCCAAATCGCTCGTGAACCAAATTCTGCCCCGATACGACGTTTGAAAGTATTTGACTGCCGCCGCATACCACCGCCGCCGATGTGTCGTCGCATGACGTGTCAATCGCGAGTATTGCCTCATTCATCGCACTTGCCTGCCCTCAGTTGTCAACGATGGTCACTCCCTCAGGAGGGATAAACTGAAATATCTCGTCTGCCAGGCCAGCGTTTACCTTTACGCCCTGCAAGGTGAGTTCGACGGTGTTGTCGTTTTTGTCGTAGAGGACTATCTTCTTTATTGGGAAAGGGGCGTCCTTTGATGGATAGACGTCGAAGTATTTGACCTTAAACGAGGGATTTTTAGGCGTTAGGCGCATAACGTCTTTTTTTTCCACAATGTCGTAGTCCTTTTCAATGTCTTTTAAACCCCTTAACAGCGCCAGGGGTGTTTGGGCTATGGCCGCCTCGTCCAGTTTTGAGCGCATGGCCTGATTGAGCTTCTTTTTATATATCGTAAGTTCGTCGCCGTTGATGTAAACCTCCTGCTCGTCTTCACCCTCGTACCGCCATGACATTTTTGACGGCGGCTTGATGCTAAAAATTCCTTCATAAGACATTTCCTTGTTCAGGTCCTTGATTTTACTAAGCTGTGAGAACTTGCCGCTTATGTCTTTGAACGAGTCATAGGCAGATTTTATTCTCGTAAAAATCGGCCCTGAGGCATCCGCTGCCGACACCATAAACAAGACACATAACGCCAACGACACCTTTTTTACCGCGCTTAAAACTGTTTTCTCTTTCATTTCATCGTACCCCCTTCATAAATAATACAACCTTAATGGTTCTTAACAAGATAAACAAGTCAAGCCCTAAAGACCAGTTCATCATATACCAGATGTCAAGCCTGATTCTATGCTCATACGTGGTTGAACTCCTGCCTGAGACCTGCCAGAGGCCGGTTATTCCAGGCGGAACTTTCGTAATGTCTTCAATATCGTTTGCAATTGCGTACATCTCTCTCTGAAGATATGGCCGCGGACCAACGAGGCTCATCTCACCCTTGAGGACATTGAGGATTTGTGGAAGCTCATCAAGGGAGGTCTTCCTGAGGAACATCCCAATGCGTGTTATGCGCGGGTCTTTGCTAAGTTTCCAGTGCCTCTCCCACTCGTCTTTCATTGCCCTGTTGCTTTGCAGGAGTTCGTTTAATATCCTCTCTGAGTCCTGCACCATTGTGCGGAACTTGTAGCAGTTAAAAGGCCGCCCACCTATTCCTATTCTCTGCTGTTTATATATTACCGGGCCGGGTGAAGTAAGTTTCGTTATAATCCCTATGACGGCCATTAACAACAGTAAAAAGGGCAGCAGCGCTATGCCTGCTGTAAGGTCGAATGCCCTTTTTATTATCCTGTTTGACATGGATTTCAGGTTGTTTTTGACCTTCAGCAGGAAAATCTCCTCGTAAAACAAATGCAGAAGCTCGGTGTTTAAGAGCGCTATGCCGTAGAGGTTGGGGACAATCATCGTGTTTTTTACTTTTTGCTGTATCTCATAGGCAAGAGAGGATATCTTGTCCGGGCCAAGAGACGGCATGGCAATGATAATAGTGTTGATTTGGAGTTCTTTAATGAATCTGGTATAGTGTCTGACCTGCCCAAAAACCTTTTTTCCGTCTATATACGTACCGATTCTCTCGGGCTCATCGTCCAGATACCCCAGCACTTCATAGCCGATGTGCCTCTCTCTATCAAGCCACTGCGAGATGAGTTTACCGGTCTTGCC
>JADFXO010000095.1:0-447 GCA_015233485.1 Nitrospirota bacterium | reverse complement strand
GAATATAAAGATACTCAAAATCCACAATGACAGGATTACAGGGCGCGAGACCAACCCCTGTGCCTTTCCAAGCGTTACCACGGCCATAAGTACCATAAAAGACAGCGTATTGGCGTGTATCAGTTTTTTCGATTCGTTCCATAACGGTATCCTCCCCGTGTATATGTTGCTATAGGCGATGAAAAAGATAAAAATCGCAGGCATCCACAACAGGCCGGCGTAATAGGCAAAGGAATAATTTGGCGTCAGGGGTGTATAGAAAAAGGGAAAGATCCTCTCCCTCACATACCACGCGCCGAACAAGGTAACATAATACGCGGCTATATCTAAGGCGATAAGCGAAATAAACTGTATAACTCTCTTCATCGCAATATCTTTTCCATTACGGCACTTTTTCTAAGGTCACATGGTTGCAAAAAAACACGATACATTTGTTATAATACATTT
>JADFXO010000094.1 GCA_015233485.1 Nitrospirota bacterium | reverse complement strand
CCCTTCGTCTTTAATCCTTCTTTTTAAGCTGCTGCCGTGTTTTAGGCATCACTGTCTTTACCTCTGTCTTCTGTCATGGCAAATGTGTGATATAGGCTGCGATAGGTCTCGTTTGCCATGAGCAGCTCTTCATGTGTCCCTATGTCTGTGATTTTGCCGTCTTTGAGGACGACGATTCTGTTCGCATTTTTTATCGTTGAGAGCCTGTGGGCAATTACAATTGTCGTGCGGTCTTTCATAAGGCCCTCAAGGGCCTTTTGTACGAGTGCCTCAGATACTGAGTCCAGCGATGAGGTCGCCTCATCCAGTATCATTATGGGCGGATTCTTCAGTATCGCCCGCGCTATGGCTATGCGCTGCCTCTGCCCTCCGGAGAGCGTCATGCCGCGTTCACCCAGAATCGTGTCATACCCTTGCGGCATCTTATCTATGAACTCACTTGCAAAGGCCATATCGGCAGCCATTTTTATTCCCCCGAATGAGGCGTCCGGGTTGCCAAAGGCTATGTTCTCCCTTACCGTGTCATTAAACAATATGATGTCCTGGCTTACTATCCCTATCAGGCCGCGCAGGGAGTGTATGTCCATTTCCCTTATATCCACGCCGTCAATTGCTATGCGCCCCTTTGTTGGTGTGTAAAAACGCGGCAGAAGATGCGCTATCGTCGTCTTGCCCGCCCCGCTTGGGCCAACTATCGCAAGAACCTCTCCCGCGCGTACACTAAGACTTATGTCCTGTAATACCATATGGGCGTCTTTGGCAAACTCAAACCAGACATTTTCAAAACTTATCCCGTCCTTGAATTCCTTTATCTTAACCGAACCGGTTTCCTCTATTTTTGTATCCAGCACATGGTCAATTCGCTCCATCGCGGCCAGAACCCCCTGAAGGGTCGTATAGGACTCGCCCACCTGCTTAATCGGACTAAACACCAGATATATGGCCGTCAGTATTGAGGCAAAATCCCCCGGGGTAACAATACCATTAACAACCTGCCTTCCCCCGTATATCAGCACAAAACCTATGGCAAGCCCCGTCAGGCAGTCGATTACCAGTTTATTTATCTCCTTGAATCTTATAGCCCTTACGTTTTCCCTGTAAACGTTTTTATTTTCCCCGGTGAACTTCTCGTTTCTCAGTCCCTCGCGGTTAAATACCTTTATAACCTTTATTCCAGTGATGGATTCGCCAAGTCTGTGGGTTAAGTATGATACGTTTTTTTGCGCCTCGTGGCTTCGCTGCTTTACCTTTTTACCAAGTTTCCTTGCACTATAGGCAAACACGGGGACAATCAAAAGACACGCGGCAGTCATGTCCCACTTCCTGTAGAAGGCTATCCCCATAAGAATCACTATCTTTGGAATCTCTATTATACATGCCCTGAGTACCTCGTCAAACAGCGCACTAATCATCTTTACGTCGTTAATCACCCTTGACATTAGTATCCCTGACGCCTCTTTATCGAAATACCCTGCCGGCATGTGGAGAATATGATTGTGCAGCTTGTTTTGCGTATCCCTGATAAGCGAAAGGCCGGCCTGTTTCATCAGATACTGCTGGCCAAAGTGCAACAACCCCTTCACGGTAAACAACACAATGACCCCTATGGGTATCCATATCATGTATTGCATCTTCTTATCTACAAAAACGAGGTCAAGGGCAGGTTTCACAAGCCACGCGATTGCCCCCATAACGGCCGAGCCCATCAGCCCAAAGGCCAGGGCGGTAAACGACTGCCCCCAGTACGGCCTTGTCAGCCCTATTATTTTTTGCGCCGTTTTCATTCAGGACAGTTTATGCTCATGGTCAAGTCTTTTGTGTCTTATTTCTTTGAATGTAAAATGAGATTCCGTGCCGCTATCGATGTTGTAGTAGAATTTCCCCTTCAACTGGGTCTCCACCAGCATATGCACAAGAGTCAGGCCAAGGGTCTTTGCCGCCCCAAGGTCGATGTCTTCCTTCATTCCGATTCCGTTGTCTTTTACCATAACCTCGTATTCGTCCTCGCGGATTGACTTGAAGTGTATTCTGATAACGCCGCCCTCGCCATTGATAAAGGCGTGTTTTATCGCGTTTGACAGCAGCTCGTTTATGACGAGGCCGCAAGGAACGGCCGTGTCTATGCCCAAAATAAAGTCTTCGCCGGTTATTTTTAACGTAACATTCCGGTTGCCGCCGAGATACGAGGACATCATCTCGTTGGCAACCTGTTTTACGTAGTATTTAAAATTAATAGTTGTCATGTCGCTTGTCCTGTAGAGGCGTTCGTGGACGATTGCCATGGCCTTAATGCGATTTTCGCAGTCTTTAAACATCTCCTTATTGCAGCTGTCTTTCAGGTAAGAGGCCTGCAGCTTAAGCAGGCTGATTATCACCTGCATGTTGTTTTTTACCCTGTGGTGGATTTCGCGCAAAAGTGTCTCTTTTTCGCTTATCGTGCCCTGAAGCTGTGCCTCCAGGTTGATTCGCCCGGTGATGTCTCTTGAGATTATGAGGATGCTCGACACTGCGTTGCCCGTGTCATTCCTGATGGGGGTTATGGTGCTTTCGACCCACTTGTTTGTGGAAAAAGTGGATATCTCATATTGAAGGGATACATTAACGCCTTTTTTCGCGCATTCAACGGCATCCTCCACCTGTGCCAGGTCTTTTGGATTTACTACATCGACATATTTCACGCCGGAAAGCTCCTGCTCATCTTTCTCGAACATCTTCAGGCACGCGGGGTTAATGAACACGATTTTCCCATCCATGTCGAGATTACATATGCCCTCGGATGATTTCTGAACCAGATTCCTGTACTTATCTTCCGATTCTATAAGCTGCTTCTGGAGACATTTCTGCTGGAGCGATTCATTTATCCTCTGCATGACCTCCTCAACAGGAAACGGTTTAGTGAAAAAACCATCAGCGCCGGCCTTAATTGCCTCATAGACATTGTTAAATTCGGCATGTCCGGTAATTATGATACAGACCACGCATGGATTAATCTTTCGGAGTTCTTTCAATAAGGATGTGCCGTCCATATCGGGAAGTATTATGTCAATCACGACGGCGTCATAGCGTGTCTGCCTCATAAGGGCCAGCCCGTCTTTGGAGCTGCGCGCTGTGGCTGCCTCGAAAGAACCCTTCTCCTGCAAGATACCGGTAAAGGTATTACAGATTTCCACATCGTCATCTATTATGAGTATCTTACTTGGCATCTCTTGCGCCAGGGCATACGAGCCTAATCACAAACTCACTAATCATGACATCCATTGTACAGTATTTCGAAGCGATATATCCACTGTTAATAATGCGTCAAAAAAAAGTGATGGGCTTTACAGCAGCGCCGAAATCTGGTACACTAGTCGCTGGCATAAAATCAGCAGAGCCGCGTGAAGAGTTCTTCTGTTCGTTAGTAATATATTGATTCACCAGGGCTGAAAGGAAAAACCAAAAATGTCGTGGAGTGAGAGAAGACGTATATTTTATTACGTATTTGGCGTATCCATTGTACTATCGTTGATGGTATTGCTGCTTGTCAGGCCGACTTACAAGGCAACCGCTAAGGTAGTGATTTCAAAAACGCTTGTTACCAGCCAGGCATTGTCAAGCTGGGGTTTAGCGGTATCAACGCCGCGGTACAGCTCTGACGAAATAAAGACGGACGTGGAACTCTCTAAAATAAGACCGCTGGCAGAGGCTGTTATTGGACAATACAAGCTTAAGGGATTATTTGGCAGGCCATTAAAGCCGGATAATTTTTTTGATGCAACTTTCCCTGATATCCTGTTTTCTTTGCCCTACGCCACCGTTAAGCGATATAAAGAGACCAACATAGTGGAGATAGGCGTTGTTGCAACGGAGCCTGAACTGTCGGCCTCTATTGCCAATTCACTATCTGGACACTACATCGACAGCTCAACGCAGCGGATAAAAAGCGATTTTACCGCTGTGAGAGAATCTATAGAATTAAAACTCGGGACGCTCAGAGACGATTATTTTAAGCAGCTTGCCCTCTCCAGAGACATAAAACTCAAGGATATGAGCGTTGACCTGTCAAGTGAAACAAGTAAACTTATTGATATAATATCTGGCCTGAAAACCGAACTCACAGTGACAGACAAGGAACTTGCCCAATTGGATGCGGAAATAGCAATGGGCACAAAACAGTTAAAAGATATTGCCCTATTTAAAACAGAAACCTTTAATTTTAGCAAAAATTCAAGGCTGCAGAGCCTGAAAAATTCTCTCGACAATCAGCTTTTAGACATGGCAGGCCAGAAGTTGCAACTAACTGAGGCGCATCCGAAATATAAGGCTATCAACAAGGCAATAGATACCATAAAAAAGCAAATGAGCGAAGAGGCCGGCATGGTTTTAAGCAGAGAGGTCAAATCGTTGAATCCCGCGTATTCGGAATTGTCAAAAAAGATTACATTGGATTACATAAGCAAAGAGGCTGCCCTTGCCAGAAAAGCAGTTATACAAAAGTTTATGAGGCTTTATGAGGAAGAACTAATGAAAACACCTCTGAAGTCTGAGAAATTCGCCCGCCTGGAGCCATTGTTGACGGCCTACAAGGAAATGTACACAAAGTTCAGCCAGTATGCCGTACAGGCCGCCACGGCTGAGTCCATAAGCCTATCGAAGCTGAGGGTCGTTGCGCCGGCCACGCCTCCTAAGAAAAAGTTTTCCCCCAGGCCAGTCCGCACGCTGGCATCTGCCGTCTTTATGGCTGTTTTCCTGGGGTTTGCGGTAGTTTTTTTTGCCGGATATATGGACAATACCGTTAAGTCGCAAGCAGACCTTAGACCGTCTGAACTACTTGGGCGGATTCCATACTCAGAACGCTTAAAAAGCTATGGCGCAGTTAAAGCGCTCGCTGACAGCTCCAAAGAAATTGCGGTCATAAACGAAATAAGGGATAATATTTTCTTTGAAACAACTGACAAAAAGGCCATGATTATAACAAGTCCGAAAAAAGGTGACGGAAAGACCTGTACTGCCTTGCTGCTGGCCATAGTGTACGCCAGAGAGGGAGAAAGGGTTATCCTTGTCGATGTTAACGGGGGTACTGCCGCTTTTTTTGGCATGTCCGATGATATGGACATCTGCACAGGCGGCCCGGCGCCGACAGGACATCCCGGGCTTGATGTGCTGTCTTTTGCGCCGGCTGCCGGCCATGTTAATGAAATCGTCCGCAGGCTGCATGATACCTATGACAGGGTCATCATAGACACAGGTTGTCCTAAGGACTGTGTATCGTTAGATGGCAATGTTATCTGCGTGGCAGAGCCGTATAAATATGAGAAAGACATGTTAGACAGGATGCGCAATATAACAAAAGACTCATTCGTGGGTTATGTGTTTAACAAAGATAAGCCCTGGGGCAAACCGTCTGGCTAAATTATATTTAAAAAGCGGCTGTCACGGGGAGCTGCTGAAAAAAATGCCTGTGAAATTGACTGCCCGCTATGGTATAATTGCTGAGTATGGCGAATAGGTTTTTTAAATATTTGTATATCTTTGTGAAGACTATTTGTGTTGCTGCGTTGCGGAAATTATACTTTTGAGAATTTTATATAAAATAACAATCATAGGCGGCGCTGTTAATGGCCGGAGGCGGTACTGTTAATTATGTATAGAATGGGCATATCAAAAATAACTGCCGTAATCTTTGTAACCGTGGTTTTAACGTTTTTTGTTATAATCGGGTTATATTATTCTCAGCCAAAATCGTCTTTCGCCCAGCAAAATGGAAAAAACAGCGACAGTAAGGATAGTGTTAATCCATACTCCGGAGATTTGGAAAGATATAAGCAACGAATTCATGAAGATTCGCATTTTGGTTTTCATTCCGCCAATTATGGTAATTATTATTCCTATTTGAACGACCTGGGAGTAAATTGGAGCAGGGAAGGGATGTATTTTATATGGACATTAGCGGATGCTAAACGTAAAGGGAACTTTGATTTTACCTTTTATGACCATGAGAAATTACAGGCTAATACCCCGAATAATATTAATATCGTGGTAAATATCTGCCCTTTTGGCAGGGGCGGGAAGTTTGCTAGCGAGCAAGAAAAAGATATTTACGCAAGGTTCGTGGAGAAAACTGTCGAACGTTACGGCGGAGGCGGTAGTTTAGGTTGTGCGGAAAAATCGCCTGATTGCTATAAGCCGGCAGATAAGCAATTCCCTGACAATGAGGTAATAAACAGATTTAAAAGGAATAATACTATCAAATATTGGCAAGTGTGTAATCAATTGACCGATACATGCGGCGGCCAGGATTGCAAAACAGATTATGCCGCCAACTTCGCAGAAGTGCAAAAAATAACTTACAATGCAATAAAGAAAGTGGACAGTTCCGCCCAGGTATTGATTGCCGGTGACTCCAGAATAACTGAATACCCTGAAGTATTTAAAAAATTAAACGGCAATTATATAGACATTGTTGACATTCATCATTTTGGGACAGAAAACGGTTACGACGTGAAAAAAGACATTGATTATTTAAAAACCAGCCTAAGAAATTCAAACTATGATTTAAGTAAATTGAAATTCTGGATAACTGAAACAGGGACTTATTCAGGGAAACCGTTAGGTGATGACATGGCACGGGAATATCAGTATCAAAATGAAAAACAACAGGCCAGAGGATTATTGAAAATATATGTTTCCGCTTTTGCCAGAGGTATAGATAAAGTTTTTTGGGCGTGGGGGTTAATGGAAGGTTTTGGCTGCACCTGTTGTATCTTCGATTATACCGGATTGATTTATGCTAATGCCGGAGTTAATCCAGATGGCAGACGCAGTAATTGCAGTAATCCTGATTATGATCTTGGCTATGGCGTGAAGAAACTTGGCTATTATACTTATAAGCTGATGGTGGAAAAATTGAAATATTCCGATTGGACGAAGATTGAGGCAATCCATGAATCTGATGGAATATATATATATATATTCACCAATAAACAAAATGGAAAATCGACATGGGTGGCGTGGAACGACAGCGGAAGTCCTAAAACGGTTAATCTGGTTTTAAATACTAATACTGAAGACGTAAGAATTACCCAAGCTATCCCTGCCCATGATTCCGGTAAGGAAGTTACGGATTATCATAGGGATTTTAAAGAAATAACCGGTACAATATCGCCAACTTCCCCCAAACGGCTATCTTTTAATCTGGACGGCACGCCGGTTTTTATAGAGGAAGTCTATAAGGTGTCAATACAGCGTCTGCCTATGGCGCCACCGCCGCCGTCGGCAGCACGGCCTTCGCCTGAGGGTTTTGACGACATCTCGGCGAAAGTCAGCGAGTTTAGAACCCTGATTTCAAGGCAGACAGACGCGGAAAAGATTAAAAAAGCCACTGAGATAGATATACAATCCCGGGAGGCCTTCCGTGCCGGTGACCGTGGGCTGACACTTAAGCTATTAAACACGGGGATAGATTACTTAAAGGGTAACGATAACGTTAACCTCAATCGGTAATAAATATGTCTTAGGCAGCGCATTAGTTCTTTATCTTGTCTGCAATGCGGTGCTTTGTACGCTATATCCGTTTTATATAGCGTTTGGATTCAGCCTTCTCGTGCTTTCGTCTCTCCTTTTTTCCATTAAACCCGCATGGGGAGTCTATGTCATGGTATTCCTTGTTCCCATCTCCCAATACGACGTATTCTTTGCGCCTACAGGAGACTGGAATATCCGTTGGTTTGAGAATTCCTATTTAAATGCAATGCCGGTTTTTACACCTGTTTTATTATCTGTGTGCCTGGGGGTAGCACTACGCAAGGGGGCCTCTTTGTGGGTATCGCAGGTAATGAAACCCACAAAGATAATTCTTATCTCAATAGCGGTTTATGCGGCGTTTACCATATTTTGGTCTGAAAATATTTTGCATAGCTTATTTCAGTATTGCTATCTGGTATCGTTTATGATTCTGTTTTATTTAGTTATTTCCACTATGGCGACGCAGGAGATTCATAAAAAAATGATATGGTGCCTGTTATTTTCATGTCTGGCTCAGGCCTTATTATCATATGTATTTCGATTCATGGATTCATTTGTTAAAAAGGCGAATATCGGAGATTTTCAATTTGCGATGAGTGCTCTGGGCGGCATGATGAACAGCGATGGCTCCCCTGTTCAGGCCCACGGCCTTCAGGATGGCCACGTTACGTCCATGTGGATGAATATTTTTATGGCCGTTGCAACCGGTCTTTTTCTAACTGAGAAACAAGCGGGAAGAAGGATATTTTTGGTCTTATGTTTTATCATTGGCCTTTCAGTGCTTATAGGAACGGAAAGCAGGGGAGGTGCCGCCGCATTCGTTGCCATGGCCATGTTTTTTTTATTTTTCTACCATAGAACATCAAAATATCTGATACGCAGCGTCATAATATTTTTTGCGGCATTCTTAGTCTTTTACGTGGTTGAGCAGAAGATATTCTCAACGTTGGCGGGCAAAGAGGAAGCGATAATGAGACTTCTGACGATTGGGCAGAAGTCCCTTGAGACCGGCGATGTCTTAGACCCAGGGTTGTCGTCGGAGGGGGAAGGACCGGGCAGGATGACAATATGGGGTAATGGATTCTCCGGGCTATCCGGCAATTGGCTTGGCGCCGGTATCGGCAATTACAAGTATCTTTACACAATTCCGCACGCCCATAGCGTGCTGTTTTCATTTTTGTTCGACCTTGGACCGATTGGGCTGATATTATTTCTATCGCTTTTTTATCATATTATTAAATACTATATGAAAGTGGTTAAGCTGCAGGACACTTATCTGCAGATAATGTCTCTGTGTCTTATGTCAGCATTTACAGCCGTAATGTTTCATGGATGTTTTGACTTTGACTATACCTATGCTATCTATTGGCTTTTTTGGGGCTTTGTATTTTCCACGCTGATTTTAGTAAATAAGCCCGCCGGATAAGCCCCATTACCTGACGCACTGCTCAAGTATGGCGAATTTCTTTTCATCCGCGTCCATTCCCGCAACAACTCCAATTGGAAGCACAGTATTTGGCGTGTTATGCCCAAAATCGTTGACCTTTAGAATTGGAAAGCCATACATGTCTGTAAATTCACGGAGAATATCTTCCATTTGCGGCTCATCAGGGAACTCCACCTGCATACTGTAGACGAAGCCCACGACAACGCCTTTAATCTTATTAAAAACGCCATGCGATTTTAGTTCATTAAAATAGGCCGCGCACTGGTCTTCGGTTATGCGAAGTGCCTCAAGTATTAATATGGCGTCCTGAAAATCCGGGCAGAATTCCGTTTTCATAATTTTTAGCAGGCAGCGAAGATTTCCACCCACAAGCCGGCCCTCGGCCTTCCCACCCCTTATTGTCTTACGCTGTCGCGCCTTGCGAATCTCGCCGATTTTACGGTTAACCAGCCTGTCAAGAAACTCCTTTTTCCCATAATCCGCAGGCGAGGGCACCTCAAGCATGGGATACTTGCCGAAGCAGTACCTCGCGTCGCTTCCGTGAAACACCACCAGAGAGGTTTTCTTATGAATGGCGTTTAGTGTCACAGTTGCGTCGCTCAGTCCCATGAATATCTTTGGGTTTTCGGCGATGTCGTCCCATTTGAGAAAAGGAAGGATGTGTTGAGCGCTGTCGCCGCCCTGAGTGGAGACAATAGCGGTTATTTTTTTATTAACAAAAAACTCATTTATGTCCATCGCCCTGGCCCACGGGTCGGGGGCACATATGTTTTTCCCCGCTTCGACGTTAAATCCCATATTTTTCAAAAATTTTATCCCCTTTTCCAACTCCTCAAGGTGGAGCTTCCCTGTAACCGGGTCAGAGGGGGAGACAAGCCCTATCGTATCTCCGGGCCTTAGCCTTTCCGGCAGCAATGGCCTTGTCATGGTTTTACGTACGCAAAGCCTTCGCTTTGGCTCCTTACTATCTCGGTTATTCCGGCTGGGACTACCTTAATAAACGGCGGGAGCGACTCCTCAGTAAGGCACACATCCACGCCCGAACACATTTTTTTCAATGAATTGCGGCATGCCAAAAACACCGCCCCTTCAGCAGCAAGGGCACTCATAACCTCAAGCCGCGAAGAATCGCTGAAAGCGGCCACCGACGGGCCGTTAGCGACGACCTTAATCTCTGCCTCACCTCGCCCCACGTCTTTAATCAGATTTGTTATGTTGCCCAACGCGGTGTCCCACTTTTCCACCTCGTTGACATGAAACAGAACCTTTAACTGCTTGCCCATAATTAAACTCCCCGTCTCACCGGTTTCTCTTTTTTATATACACCCGTATGGGCGTACCATTAAACGGATATCCCTGTCGTATCAGTTTTTCGATATATCTCATGTGGTTAGCCTTTATGGCCTCGGGATAGTTTAAAAACACTGCGAACTGGGGCGGTTCTATCGCCACCTGAGATATATAAAACACCTTTGTCTGCTTACCCTTGTACTCTGGAAGCTGTTTATTGAGCGTCTCTACGTATCTGTTTAGCACGCCTGTGGTTATGCGCTTCTTTCTTTCTTTGACTATCTCGCTGACCATTGGGAAAATCTTCGTAATCCTCGTTTTCATCAGCCCCGATATAGTAAGCATAGGGGCATAGTATGCAAAGGCAAACTCCTGTTGCACTGAATCCATAAACTGGCGGTAGCTCTCATCGGGGGCGTCTATGGCGTCCCACTTGTTTATAGCCAGGATGAGGCCCTTTCCAGAGCGGTCAATCAGGCTCACAATCTTCTTGTCCTGCTCAACGATTCCCTCTGTGGCGTCTATCAAAAACACTACCACATCCGCCCTCTCAATGCTTCTTATGGCGCGCACCACAGAAAACCTCTCAAGGTCTTCGACAACATTCGGCTTTTTTCTTATTCCGGCAGTATCAATGAGCAGATATTTTTTCCCGTAGTACGTGCATATGCTGTCAACGGAGTCCCTTGTGGTGCCGCTCATTGAGCTTACGAGCATCTTTTCTTTTCCAAGCAGGGTGTTAACCAGTGTTGATTTTCCTACGTTAGGGCGGCCTACGATTGCTATTTTGGGAAGCTCTGAGGGGAGTGTATCGCCATCGCTGCCCGGCTTGAACCGGCTTACCACCTCGTCCATCAGCTCATCAAAGCCAAGTCCGCCCTCCGCCGAGACGGCAAGCACCGTGCCTCCCATACGATAGAAATCCGCCATTCGCTGTTCAGCCTTCTGGGTATCAATCTTGTTCACTACCCAGAGGCATTCCTTGTTGTATTTTCTGACGAGCGAGGCAAGCTCAAGGTCGCCTGGGGTCAGTCCATCTTTAGAGTCAAAGAGCTGAATTACCACATCGGCCTCGTCTATGCCCATAAGGGCGTGCCTTCTCACATCGGCCAAAAGTTCGTCGTCTGAGCCGGTATAAAACCCTCCCGTGTCAATTGCGATAAAGGAATGGCCTTCCCACTGACCCTCTCCATAAATCCTGTCTCTGGTAACGCCTGGCTCGTCTTTGACGATGGCCTTTCTGCCGCCGGTGATCCGGTTAAAGAGGGTTGATTTCCCCACATTTTGTCTGCCAACGATTACGACTATCGGTCTGGACATAAGTCCTTGTCTATCTCAAATATAAAGTCTATCTCTATGGGGCTGTTCATAGGCAGCACGCTGACCCCAACCGCGCTGCGGCAGTGCCGCCCTCGCTCACCCATGAGTTCAAAGAGCAGTTCCGAAGCACCGTTGATGGCCTGTGGCTGCTCGTAAAAATCCTCCGCGCCGGCCACATAGCCCGTGAGCTTCACACACCGCACTATACGATTAAAATCG
>JADFXO010000093.1 GCA_015233485.1 Nitrospirota bacterium | reverse complement strand
GAAGAGGAAATAGAGCTGGTAGTTCAAATCAACGGCAAGGTCAGGGCGAAAGAGAAAATCTCCGCCGCGCTTGACGACGAAGCTAAAACAAACATCGCCCTGAATAACGAAAAAATAAGGGAACTGACGGCCGGTAAACAAGTGGAAAGGGTAATGGTTCAGAGGGGGATGCTCGTCAATATCGTGATCAAAAAATAATTATGATTAAACGTGATGTACATGTTATACTAAGCCGGAATCTATGAGTAGAACATAAAGTTTGTCATTCCTGCGAAAGCAGGAATCCAGTGTCTAAGAAAATGACATAACGATTTATGAACGTTGCTCATTTGGCTGCAACTTGGTATTGGGATAGGAAGATGAAACTGATAACAAAATATATGCTACTGACGGCCACGTTGCTTTTTATCTCAGGCTGCGGATATAAGCTTATGACAAAGGCGGAGATGCCCTATACCTCCATACGTATCGGCAAGATTCTCAATACCACCTCTACGCCAAAGCTGCAGGATATGCTTTATGAGGCGCTTGCCACTGAATTTTTGAAACGCGGCGTAACTATCTCAGACAGCGCTGAATATGTCCTCGAAGGGAAGATATACTTCTATATGTTAACCGCCGTGGCTGAAAAGAAAAAATATGCCGCCGAATACGAGATCGCTATTAACGGCTCGTTTAAACTTACGGACAAAAACGGTGTAATAATAAAAGAGATAAAGGATATGTCCTCACCATTTATCGAATCGTTTGAAAGCCAGGATGCCGTCAACTCAATAATTGCATCGAAAGAACAACAAAACGAAGCGGCAATGGGCGATGTGGCGGCTTATTTAGTATATGAGATGACATCGTCATTAAAAGAACCTAAGAAAGACACCCCCCAATGAGCCTTTCACATCTGGACGATGAACTGAAGAAAGGGTTTCCATCCCCCGTATATCTCCTGAATTACAGGGATTATTTTTATCTGGTGGAATCTCTGATGCTGCTCAGAGACAGCGTGGGCGAGGGAGGCAGGACATTTAATTTTGATGTTTACGACATAGAGGCCGGCGGCGAACAGGCCTCAATGGCAGAGATAATAGACACGGTTAATATGGCCTCACTTTTTTCCGCCCGCAGGTTTATCTGTGTAAAGAATTTTCAGAAGATAAAAAAGGGCGATGTCACGCGTCTGGCTAAATACGTGGAAAGCCCTTCGCCAATGTCCGTCCTGTTTCTATTTAACCAGCAAAAAGATAGTAAGGATAAATCGTCAGATAAATCCCCTCTGCCGTTTTCTCTAAAGACCATAATGCTGGATTTTAACGAACGGGAACTCTTCGACTGGGCGCAAAAGAAAATCGGCTCTTACGGATGCGCTATAACAAGGGAGGCCGTGAAATTTCTCAGGGACATCTGCGAGGATTCGGTCTCGAAATTTGCCAATGAACTTGATAAGCTCACCCTGCTTGGCAGAAAAAAAATAGACATAGCAGACGTAGAAGAGGCGGTGTTCGGAACTAAGGGCGGCACGATTTTTCAGGTGGCAGGCTCAATCGTCAAAGGCGATAAGTCTAACGCCATCGCCAAATACGTAGAGATTCGGGACGGATTGGCCGATATAATGGCCCTTGGGGCGCTGAACTGGCAGTTGGAGGGAAAAATCCAAACAAGCAATCCGGCCTTCCTGAAATGCTACGAGCAATTAAACGATGTCGACAAAAGGCTCAGAGGCACAAACCCCGGCTATCCCCTTGAGTTTCTCATATACAATCTAAGTGACATATTTAGTACAATAAACCACTGAGGAACTGTCTTTTGTACGAGACCGCACTGAAAATAATCGGCAATATGCCTTTGAAAAAGAGAGAACCGCTGCTTGACCTGCTGTCGTCTGACTTATCGCCTGATGAGTTTAACGCGGCCTTATCAAAAATTGGCAAGAATATAGATTTGTCGAAATACCGCAGCGAAATAGCAGAGACGCTTATCGCGGCAACCGGCATATGCGACGCAGTCCCGGATGCGTACAAAGACTTCAGGCCTGTCGTCTATGACGGCGCCCTGTTCCTTCTTAGTGGAATCTCACAAGGGCGTCTCCTTCGCGCACTAAACGGACAGTTTCAAATCGGCATGGACGCATCCCCGGGCCAGAGGCTTATAGCCCTTGTCAGGGATATTCCCATGCTCTATAAACTTGGGCAAATCATGGCCAGAAATCCAAACATCGGGCAGCCTTTCAGCCGATGGCTCACCATGCTTGAAAGCGGCCTTATTCACATTGATATTTCCACCCTAAAAGGCATTATAGAGGAGGAGATAGGGGCGGCACTGGCTGCCCACGCCGTTGCGATGTCAGACAAGGCCATATCCGAGGCCAGCGTTGCGGCAGTGGTTTCATTCCAATGGCGGGACGGTGAGGGGGTATTTAAGGTTATCAAGCCCTGCGTGCCGGGGTTTCTTGCCGAGGACATGAAACTGCTTGATGAGCTGGGCGCGCTCTATACCAAAAACAGGGATAAGTACGCACTTGGAGATTTCGAGTTCATAGGCACGTTTAAAGACGTCAAATATGCACTGTCAAAGGAAATAGATTTGCGAAACGAGCAGAGAAACATGAAACTGGCGCGTGAGTTCTACGGGGATAACAGGAGAATTAAGATACCGGCTCTGCTGCCCTTCTCTACGGAAAGGGTGACGGCCATGGAGTTTATCGACGGGCAGAAGATTACCCAGGCAGGCAGCCGCGCCAGGGAGTGCGCCGTGGAGTTATTCAATGCCCTCGTCTGTGGCTGTATTTTCGGCGCGTCTGAGTGTTCGATATTTCACGCCGACCCTCACGCTGGAAATATCCTTATCGTAAAGGACGGCTCAATGGGATTTCGCATCGCCCTTATCGACTGGAGCCAGACGGGCAACCTGACGAGGGACGCCCGCGCCTCAATATTAAAACTCTCCGCGGGAATAATCACAAATAACCGGGGGATGGTAATTGATGCTGTGAAAACTCTCACAGAAGGCGGCATTGACAGTGACGCTACCGCGGCACTTCCTTCGATTATAGAAGATGAGATCAGCAACACCCCTGCTGGCATAATAACGGGGGCGTTACATCTCCTTGACCGCCTCGCTCTTATGGGCATTAAGTTCCCCGCTGATTTATTGCTGTTTCGAAAGGCGATTTTCACCCTTAACGGTGTCCTCTTGTGCCTTGACCCTGAGTTCGACCAAGATGCTTGTCTTATAAACTATATGTTCAGACTTTTGGCAGAGGAGATACCGCAGAGGTGGTTTAATCTGTTTTTCCCATGCTCAGACAGCCCGTTTAACTACCGGAGCCTGATATCCAACGCCGAATTATTTACGCTTGGCGCCGGGCTACGGTTATAAGACAAGGCAAAAGGATTAAAGACGAAGGGGGATAATCCCCCTTCACCCCATAATCACGCACATGTTTTATTTATTGAATTCCATCTGCCGCTCGTTGGCGGCTTCGGTACTCCGGCTACGGGATGCGTCGTTGCCAATAGCTCATTTTTTTTCTGGTGCAGACCTGAAATTACTTGCACTTTGTAGTGATTTTTTGTTATATATATAACAGAAGGGCAAGACTGCCTGCCCTGCTGGTGATTATATGAGGAAGTTATTCCGACTAGCATGAGTATAGGGAGCCTTAGTAAGGGCGCTCAGAGAGCATGCCGCACGCTGCGGAAGCCCAACGCGCCCTTTTCGGCACCCACCTGTGAAAACAGGGACTTAACTTTCTTGTGTACACCGCAAGGGCGGGTTTGATTATACATATAGATGATGGCGTGAAGCTGTGGTATGAGCAAGTGGGCAAAGGAGCAAGGGAGCTGAGGAAGAGATTTTATTGTTAACCCTATAACAATAACGTTATAGTTTGCAGATAAATAACAACCGGCAGGCCGGCAGGCCCGGCAACGGTGGTTTAACAAGTTATAATTTGCTGTTTTAATTAACAGGGTTATCGAATCTCCAACCAAATCCCGCCCTCCGTGCCCGATTGACTTGGCATGTGCGGTTACGCCTGAGGCGTTTGCGCCGCTGTTGCGTAAACGCGTTAGTCCGCGTGACAAATGTGCGGCTTATGGGCATTGCCCGTAGTAAGAATTTATTTAAGGACTATATATTGGATTTATTTAAGGGACATAGTAGCGGGGTTCGGGGTGAGGTACGGCAGTCACCATTGGCTTGGAGGCTGAGGCCTGCGGATTTATCTGAGATAGCCGGACAGGGGCATATCCTTTCAAAGGGAAAGGCGCTGCTCAATATTATCGAAGACGACAAAATCGTCTCCCTCGTGCTATACGGCCCTCCGGGAACGGGTAAAACTGCCACAGCGCACATTATTGCCGACAAGACCAAGTCGGTTTTCGTGGAGATTAACGCCGTCACATCGGGCATTAAAGAAATCAGAGAGGCCGTTTCTATTGCCGCAACCTCTAAAACCATCGTATTTGTTGACGAGATTCACCGCTTTAACAAAGTCCAGCAAGACGCCCTCCTGCCGCACATCGAATCCGGCAGGATTGTCTTAATCGGGGCGTCAACCGAAAACCCGTCATTCGCCCTTACACCGGCACTTTCGTCGAGGACGATGATTTTCAGGTTTAATCCATTATCCAACGAAGATATAAAGGCAATCATCCAAAGGGCACTGACAGATGAAAGGGGATTTCAAGGCCGTCTAAGCCTAAGCGAAGACGCCTTATCCTATGTGGCCCTGATGGCCGGAGGCGACGCCAGGCGCGCCCTCAACATCCTTGAGCTGGCCGCCCTGTCGGTAAGGCACACGGGGTTAAGCGCCATAGACCTGAGTGTAATCAAAGACGCGGTTTCTGATAAGACGCCGTACTATGATGAGAGCGAGCACTATGACACCATATCCGCCTTTATAAAGAGCATGAGAGGCTCCGACTGCGACGCGGCCGTCTATTGGCTTGCCAAGATGCTGAACTCTGGCGAAGACCCTCTGTTTATCGCAAGGAGGATAATCATATGCGCGTCCGAGGATGTAGGAAGCGCAGACCCTCACGCGCTTGGCGTTGCCGCGGCGGCATACCTTTCAGTAGAGCGGGTAGGCATGCCTGAGGGGCGCATACCGCTTTCACAGGCGGCTATATACATAGCGCAGGCGCCAAAGAGCAATGCCTGCTATATGGCCGTGGAGGCGGCGGCCGCGGCGGTGCGAAACGAACAGATACAGCCGGTACCTCTGCACTTGCGGGTTGGCGCGCCGGGCTATAAGTATCCACATGATTATCCGGGGCATTTTGTACAACAGGCATATTTAACGACTCCAAAGGTCTTTTACGAACCATCTTCACAGGGTTATGAAATTGAGATAAAAAATCGGCTACAACAAAGGAGGCACACAGGAAATGAATAGTATCATATACGTGCTTATAGCTATAATCACGGGGGCGGGGGCAGGTGTTGCCATGTCGCTCTTTTTCAAGGGTGTATTTAAGAAGAGATTTGAAGAGCTGCAACTCAAACATCAGGACGTACTAAAAGAGGCGGAAAAAGAAGCCGAGCGGATCAAGAGGGAGGCGCTTGTAGAGGCCAAAGACCTTCGTTATCAGACAAAGGCCGAGGCTGAAAAAGAAGTCAAGGAGAAAAAGAACGAATTCAGCCAAATGGAAAAACGCCTCAGACACAAAGAGGAAAACCTGGACAAGAAACTCGACCAGTTTGAAAAACGAGACAGCGAGCTGATGAGAAAAGAGAAGGAATTCATCAAAAAAGAGCAGCAGTTTTCCGAAAAGGAAAAGCAATACGATAAGCTCATACAGATGGAGACCGAAAAACTTGAAAAACTCTCCGGCATGACCGTAGATGAGGCCAAGGCGCTGCTGCTGAAAAAGGTGGAAAACGAGATAAGATTCGAGGAAGCCAAACTGATAAAACAAATAGAGCAAGAGGCAAAGGACGAATCTGAAAAGAAGGCGCGCAATATTATCGGCCTTGCCATACAGAGATATGCGGGCGAATACGTGTGCGACGCAACCGTGACGGCCGTTTCCCTGCCAAACGAAGAGATGAAGGGCCGCATAATAGGCAGAGAAGGCAGGAACATCAGGGCGCTTGAGGCTGCAACAGGCGTGGACTTCATCGTGGACGACACCCCTGAGGCGGTAACGCTGTCGGGCTTTGACCCTGTAAGGCGGGAAATCGCGAGAATTTCGCTTGAGCGGCTTATATCAGACGGCAGGATTCACCCTGCGAGAATAGAAGAAATAGTGGAGAAAGTCCGCAAAGAGGTCAACAACGCCATGAGGGAAGAGGGCGAGAAGGCCGTCTTTGACTTAGGACTTACGGGCGTGCATCCAGAGTTTATCAAGCTGCTTGGGAGACTCAAATACAGGACTTCGTACGGGCAAAATGTACTTCAGCATTCGCGCGAGGTGGCCTACTTCTCCGGCATGATGGCCGGCGAGCTGAAGGCCGACGTAAAGCTGGCCAAACGTGCCGGCCTTCTTCACGATATAGGCAAGGCGGTTGACCATGAATTCGAGGGGGCGCACCACGAAATCGGCGCCCAAATTGCAAGGAAATACGGCGAAGACGAAAGAATAATCAACGCTATGCTAGTCCACCACGGCGACGGTGACCCGATATGCGTGGAATCGGCGCTGGTAACGGCGGCAGACGCCCTCTCGGCAGCCCGCCCCGGTGTGCGCAGGGAAAGCATAGAGAATTATATTAAACGCCTCGAAAAACTTGAAGAGATAGCCATGTCCTACCAGGGTGTGGAGAAGTGTTACGCCATTCAGGCAGGCAGAGAGGTGCGCATCATAGTGAAGCCGGAGGATACGACCGACGAGATGTCCCACCTGATCTCGCGCGAAATCGCAAAGAAAATTGAAGCCGAGATGACCTACCCCGGGCAGATTAAAATTATGGTTATCAGAGAGGCCCGTTTCGTAGAGTACGCAAAATAAGGGACTTTATGAACGTTTTATTCATCGGAGACATTATAGGAAGGCCGGGCAGGGTGCTGGTGAGGCATTACCTCGCAGAGCTTGTTGAAAAGGAAGATGTATCCTTCGTCATAGCCAACGGCGAGAACTCTGCGGGCGGGTTTGGGATAACTGAAAAAACCGCGCGCGAGTTATTCGACTGCGGCGTACATGTCATTACAACGGGCAACCATGTGTGGGACAAGAAAGAGGCCGTCTCATATGTTTCAAAAGATGACAGGATTCTAAGGCCGCTGAACTACGCCCCGGGTGTGCCTGGGTTTGGCAGCATAGTCTACAGCCTGAAAAACGGTCTGAAGGCGGGTGTTGTCAATCTCACGGGCAGGGTGTTCATGGCCCCGTCGGACTGCCCGTTCAGGACGGTAATACCTGCCATAGAGGAGATAAAAAAGCATACCAACATAATAATCGTTGACATGCACGCGGAGGCGACATCCGAAAAGCAGGCGCTCGGATACTACCTCAACGGCAAGGTCAGCGCCGTCATAGGCACTCACACGCATGTTCAAACGGCGGACGAACATATCCTCAGCAATCAGACGGCATACATAACCGACGTTGGAATGACTGGCCCCGCCGTGAGTGTCATAGGGGTGAATGTCGCGCAGATAATCGAAAAATTTTTGACTCAAATCCCGGTGAAATACGAGGTTGCCGCGGGAAAGGGTATTTTTTGCGCCGTCATTATTCAGATTGACAACGAAACTGGCCGCGCATCGGCGATAAAACGATTAATGCTTCACGATTAAGGAGGTTTTTATTATGAAGGCAAAACTGACCTATGTCAATGGAATGAAATTCGTGGCGGAGGCCGACTCCGGGCACGCCATAGTGCTGGACGCCGCCCGTGAACACGGCGGAGAAGACGCCGGCCTGAGGCCGTCTGAGCTATTGTTAATCGCCACAGGGGGATGTTCCGCCATGGATGTAATCTCAATCTTAAAGAAAAAGAAACAGGAAGTTACGGGATTTGAAATCAACGTCTCAGGCGACAAGGCGGAAACTCATCCGAAACGCTTCAAAAAGGTCTTCGTAGAGTATGTTGTCAAAGGGAAAGACATTTCAGATGAGGCCGTGAAGCGCGCCATTGAGCTTTCTATGACAAGTTACTGTTCCGTAAAGACAACAATTGAAGCGGGCGTACCGGTTGAGTACACGCATAAAATAATTGAGGAGTAGCCTGACGCAAAAAATACTGTCAACAATAGCGACGGTATGGTTTGTAGGTTATGCCCCGGTTGCCTCTGGTACATTTGGGACGCTGGCGGCGTTAATATTTTTTGTGGCGCTCTGGCCGTCGGATTTCACGCTCTTTGTGATAACCGTCGCCGTAGTCGTAGTGGGCACGGTGGCTGCCCATGCGGCCGAGGGGTATTTTAACGAGAAGGACAGCCACCGCATCGTAATAGACGAGGTTGCGGGGTTTTTTGTATCCATATTATATGTGCCTAAGGGTTTTGTTGTCCTGACGCTGGCGTTTTTTCTTTTCAGGGCATTTGACATAATAAAGCCCCCTCCGGTAAATTACATGGAGCGGATAAAGGGCGGATTGGGAGTAATGCTTGACGATGTGGCCGCGGGTATCTATGTAAATATAATCTTGCAGATAGCGGCGAGGATGAGGTTTTTCTGATGACACAGAGGACGTTTATAGCAATAGATATATCAGAGGCGCAGAGGACTGCGATAGCACAAACCATTGACTCACTCAAGCCGCTGCGGGCCGACGTCAAATGGGTAAGGCCGGAAAACCTTCATCTCACAGTAAAATTTCTTGGTGATCCGGATGAAGGCTCGATAGAGAAAATTGCGCTAACGCTAAAAGAACTCACCGCGGTTTACGCACCCTTTCAGATAGAACTAAGGACAATCGGCGCGTTTTCAAGCCTGAAAAGGCCTGATATAATCTGGACAGGCGTAACGAAATCCCCTGAACTATATGCACTGGCCGCTGACATCGAAGAAAGACTATCCCTGATTGGCATTAAAAAGGAAGGTAGACCCTTTTCGCCGCACCTGACAATCGCGAGGGTGAAAAGCCTGCGGAATTATACACCCCTCTATGAAAAACTATGCGCCATTTCGGACAAGGACTTCGGGGTCTGCGATGTGCGGGGGATATCGTTGATGAGAAGCGACCTAATGCCGGGCGGGGCGCAATATACGCGGCTGAAAAGTTTCCCACTTGCGTGATTCGGGAGGCTGCACACAGATTGAAATATCCACCGCCGCATTGATATAATGAAGCATTAGATAAGGAGGTCTATGAATATGATAGTCACGGTGGTTGAGGTATATGTCAAACCACAACATATAGACGCGTTTGTTGAGGCTGTCAGGGAAAACCACGAAGCGTCGGTTAAAGAGCAGGGCAATATGAGATTCGACATCCTTCAGAGCGCCGCGGAGCCATCGCAATTTCTCCTCTATGAGGCATACGAATCCGAGGACTCCTCAAAGGCGCATAAGGAAACCCCTCACTACCAGAAATGGAAAGAGACAGTCGGGCCAATGATGGCTAAACCCCGTAAAGGCACGCCGTACAGGGTAATATGTCCGGCAGACAGGTCACAATGGTAATACCGCAGGCCTTTAATTTGGCCAGAACTCCGGCGATATATTTTGGCGCGGGGGTTTTCATCAATACCCTTCCCAAGATCGTCTTTAGACTAGGCAAGACGGTGCTGATTGTAACCGGAGGGTCATCGCTGAAGAGATCGGGCAGGCTTGATAATCTGCTTAATACGCTCCGAAAAGATGGAATTAAGTACTATATATTTCAAGTAACCGGTGAGCCTTCGCCTGAGATAGTTGACGCCGCGGTTTCCGGGTTCGGCGGATATGGTATTGATGCCGTTGTGGGCATAGGCGGCGGCAGCGTGATAGACGGCGCAAAGGCAATATCGGCGATGCTTCCCCTTGGCGAAAGTGTTTTCAATTATCTTGAAGGCGTCGGAGAAAAGGCGGCACACAGCGGTATTAAAATCCCCTTCGCCGCAGTGCCTACGACATCGGGAACGGGAAGCGAGGCAACGAAAAACGCCGTCTTAAGCCGTGTCGGGGCTGATGGGTTTAAGAAATCCCTGCGCCACGGCAACTTCGTTGCCGACATAGCGCTGATAGACCCTGAGCTTACACTGTCATGCCCCCCTGATGTGGCGGCGGCCTGCGCAATGGATGCCTTTACGCAGCTCATGGAGTCATACGTGTCGGTGAAAGCGTCTCCTATGACCGATTCGCTTGCCATTGGGGCACTCAGGCTTGCCATAGAAAATCTGGAGGCGGCTGTAAGCACAAAGGATATTCAAGCCAAAAGCGCGATGTCATATGCGGCGGCCATATCGGGGATAACGCTTGCAAATGCGGGGCTTGGAGTCGTCCACGGGCTGGCCTCGTCGGTAGGGGCATGTTTTGACATACCCCACGGGGTCATTTGCGGGACGATGGTAGGGGCGGCAACCAGGGCCAATATCGCAGCCCTGAGGGCCACAGGCTCGGCAGCCCTCCAAAAATATGCGGCAATCGGCTCATTGATAACCGGCGAAGCGGCAATAGACCCGGCCCTTGATGCCCTGATGGAAAGGCTTAGCCACTGGACGGAGACATTAAAAATGCGGAGACTTGGCGAATTTGGCATGAAACAAGGCCATCTGGACAAACTTGCCGCTGATTCGTCAAATAAAGAAAGCCCGGTAAGGCTTAGCAAAGATGAAATCAAGTCTATTCTTTCTGAGAGGTTATAAAATGAGGGGGTATAACAACATGACGCACGGCAGGGCAGCCGCAAATGGCTGAAACTGACACCATATGCAGCGTATGCGCGTGGAGGGGGGATTGCAAGAAAAAATTCCTCATAAGCGGCAGGGATATGCGTTGCGCCGACTTCGTTAAGGACGTTTCCATCAAAAAGGATATCGTCATCAAAGACAAGGAAGATTAGGTCTTAGGCTTCCTCGTTCTGGGCGTTGTCCTGGCCGGTTTAGGTTCGGTGGTTTTTGATTTAGCCAGGGTGGAATCAGCGCCGGTATCCTTCTTTGCGCGCGGTTTGCGTGCCGGTGGTTTTACTGTATCGGCGCCGTTGTCGTTGGGTTTGGGTGCGTCATTGGCCTTCTGCAATGGTTCCGGCACCTCAAGCGTTTCAGCCTGTGGCATTTCAGACGTGGGGGCGGGCGCGTCTACTTCTTTGGAAACCTCCGGCAGTTTAGCCTCTTTAGTCTCTGTGCAGCGGCATTTGTGCGTGCTAAGATTCTGCGCCTCGGTTTTGGATTTTTCACAATGCCCCGATATTGCTTTCAGCGACGTATCATAAACCGATTGTACTATATTTACAAACTTTAGGCCCGTCTTGCGAACTTCTCCTGTAATGCCCGGCCATACCGTCTGAGGCCCAAAATATTTGTTGATAAACGACGACACAAACGAGGTGATCTCTTCTAACTTTACCATTTTATTTCCTCCTTAAAACCGCAATTATAACAAAATCCCTCTATCTAAATCCCCCTGTGGAGAGGCATTGTCACGGTAAATTTGTTCTCCATCAGGCAAGTGCCGTAGAAGCAGAGTTTTTTGACATACGTAAGTAGTCGAAGACCAAGCGAATGTTAAGCATAAGCTCTCTCATTTTCTGTGCTACGCTGCGGACACCTTTGGACTTAATGATACCAATAGCAAATCGTCGAAGACGAGTGATGTTTTCCGGGCCAAATCCGGTACGTATACGGCTGCGGTCTTCGTCGTAATTCCAATCAATTATATAATGGCAACTGTTTTCAATAGACCAGTGGCCCCTGTTCAAATTGAGTACATGCTTTGCGTCG
>JADFXO010000092.1 GCA_015233485.1 Nitrospirota bacterium | reverse complement strand
ACGGCGCTTGTGTACTCTACGTATCTTGGCGGTAGCCGCAGCGATTCTGGCAGCAGTATAACAATAGATTCCTCAGGCAATGCCTATGTAACCGGCAGCGCAACCTCAGCAGATTTTCCCATAACATCCGGGGCTTATCTATCTTCAAAGGGATCGTTCAACACTAACGCTTTTATAACGAAACTAAACCCTGGCGGCACCGCCCTTGTGTACTCCACATTCCTTGGCGGCAGCGGTGTCCAGTATATAGATATGACTATGGGGGATTCTGCCACCGGCATAGCAGTAGATTCCTCAGGCAATGCCTATGTAACCGGCTCCACATACTCAACAGATTTTCCCGTTACAACCGGCGCCTATCAGACTACGAAGAAGGGTAGTTCTAATGCCTTCATAGCAAAATTAAACTCAACCGGAGCGGCCCTTACGTACTCTACGTATCTTGGTGGCAGCGGCGGCGATTCAAGTGCCGGCATAGCAGTGGATTCCTCAGGCAACGCCTATGTAACGGGCACCACAGCTTCAACAGATTTCCCTGCGACAACCGGAGCCTTTCAGGCTGCTAAGAAAGGTTCGCTCAGCAATGCTTTTATAACGAAATTACACCTTCCATCGGGGACATCGGACTCCGACCTTGCCGCTGCGGTAATTACCGCGATATATAATGAATATTCCACATACTTTGGGACAAAATCCGGTGGCGTGACAACAGGGACATCTGGCTGCGGCACATTCTATGTCCAGTGGTTTAGCAATGGTACTGCTATATTAGCCTGGATAGATGGATATATGTATTGGACTGAAGGTAAGAATTGGTATCTTGCCGACAGTGGAGCAGCGTGGAAAGCGTCCGGAGACTATGGCAAGGCAACCGCGGCAATTAATACGATATATAATGAATATCCCACGTACTTTGGCATAAAATCCGGTGGTGTGGCAACAGGGACTTATAACGGCGGCACATTTTATGTCCAATGGTTTACGAACAGTACCGCTATTTTAGCGTGGACAGATGGATATATGTATTGGACTGAAGGTACGAATTGGTATCTTGCCGACGGCGGGGTATCATGGAAGACATAGGTGCTGAAACATAGATTCCCAATGTTTTTGTTTAGCGGCAAGTTTTCACTGCGGTTTAAAAAAATGGGCAATTTGTGATATAATCCCGCTACGCAGTTCGCATCATAAGTGTATGCGGCTCTGATACGCGTGGTGTACCGGCCGTGGTGATATGCAAATCAAAGAGATTAAGGAGTGTTTGAAAATGCTGAAGAAGATTACCATGGTGTTGTTATTTGTGGCCTTAGTGCTTGGCGTTTCCGTGTTTGGCGCGTTTGCCGCCCCACCGGACAACTACACAGGGAAGATGGTCATGATGGGTACTGGCATCTCAATTAAGGACAACTCATCCCCTAATGCGTTTATAACTAAATTACAGCTTTCATCGGGGACATCGGACTTCGACCTTGCCTCTGCGGCAATTACGAAGATATACAATGAATATCCCACATATTTTGGGACAAAAGACTGGGGTGTGACATCAGGGACATATGCTGGCAGCACATACTATTTCCAGTGCTATCTGACTGGTACCGCTATTTTGGCATGGATAGATGGATATATGTATTGGACTGAAGGTAAGAATTGGTATCCTGCCGATGACGGGGTAGTGTGGAAGGCAAGCAGCGACTATACCGCGGCAAGTGCGGCAATTACCATGATATATAATAAATATCCCACATATTTTGGGACAAAATCCGGGCGTGTGATATTAGGGATATCTGGTGGCACATACTATACCCAGTGCTATACGACTGGTACCGCTATTTTGGCATGGACAGATGGATATATGTATTGGACTGAAGGTAAGAATTGGTATCCTGCCGGCGGGGTAGCCTGGAAGACAAGCAGCGACTACTACACAGCGGCAAGCACGGCGATAACCCAAATATATAATGAAAATCCCAAATCTTTTGGGACAAAATCCGGTAGTGTGACATCAGGGACATCTCGCGGCGGTACATACTACGTCCAGTATTTCACGAATGGTGGTTTCCTCATAGCATGGTCAGATGGTTATGTCTATTCTGGTTATTATTACTATAGCGGCAATGGCGGAGGGTGGACATCCACTGGTGTAAAATGGAAATAAGTAACGGGCATAAACCCTGAGTAGCGTTTGCGTGATTGCGTAAGCCGCGGCTTAAAACATTTCACAGCGGTTTAAAAAAATGGACGATTTGTGATATAATCCCGCTACACAGTTCGCATCATAAGTGTACGCGGCTCTGATACGCGTGGTGTACTGGCCGTGGTGATATGCAAATCAAAGAGATAAGGAGTGTTTGAAAATGCTGAAGAAGATTACCATTGTATTGTTATTTGCGGCCTTAGTGCTTGGCGTTTCCGTGTTTGCCGCGTTTGCCGCCCCTCCGGACAACTACACAGGGAAGATGGTCATGATGGGTACCGGCATCTCAATCGAAATGGCCCACCTGGGAGATAAGACTCGCACCGAAAGCCCTGCCATCAAGGGACTGGTCAGCATATCTATGCCGGCCCTCAAGAAAAGCGTTTCGATGTATGTCCCCGGCAAGGTATACTTTGAACACATAACTGACTCTAACCAGGGGCCGTCAATACACGATAGCAACGTGGTTTTTGACAAGAAAAAAATAGACAAGGAAACTATTGACGGCCACCCTTGCGTAAAATCTGAAACGGTTTACTACGCAAAAGACAAGCCTGATGATAAATACAAGGCCACTATTTGGGAGGCCTCTGACCTTGGCGGACTGATAATACGCTATGAAATGAAGATGTCCGATATGAAAAAGCCTATCATGCCCGGCGCCAATAACCAATCGGTAGTGACTGAATTAAAAGATATAAAAGTAGGAGCCGCATCAGCCTCAATGTTTGAAGTGCCTAAGGATTATAAAAAAGTCAACACTATGCAGGAATTGATGGCCGGGGCTATAAATTCACTAAACCCCGCTCAAATGCCCGCTCAAATGAATAGCGCGGGAAAAAGCAACCCACCCGGACAGATGCGGTCTCCAATGGAAAAACCTGAAATGCAAAAACCTGAAAAGGACGGCGATGCCCATTGATTATCAGCTTGAACCGTTTATAATCTGAACTGGCAGCGGCCTTTGGCAAGACATATTAACGGCGATGCCCCTCGCGTACAGGCCCGTAAACTCAGGGGCAGACAGCCAGAGACTGTGGCGTTTGGCACGGCAGGGGCCTCCGGCGCTGCGAAGGCCTTCGGCACTGCCGGTATACTGGCCGTCTGTATCGCCGTCCTGACGCTCTTCGTTTATGCCGGTGTGCTTAGATTCGATTTCGTCGGCTACGACGACAGGATTTATGTCACAGAAAATGCACATATCAAAAGCGGCCTGAGCCGGGACAACGCCGTGTGGGCGTTGACGGCCTTTTACGATTCCAACTGGTTCCCGCTGACGCTGATTTCCCATATGGCGGACGTTGAGCTCTACGGCCTTCGGCCGGGCTTGCACCATATGAACAATGTCTTATTTCACACGGCTAATTCGGTGCTGTTGTTTTTTCTCTTCCGGAGGCTCTTAGCCAGCCATTGGATGAGCGCCTTTATCGCCGTAGTCTTTGCCCTTCACCCCGTTCATGTGGAGAGTGTTGCATGGGTGTCAGAGAGAAAGGATGTCCTGAGCGCGTTTTTCTGGATCATTGCGATGTTGTCCTATGTGCGGTATGCCGCAAGGCCGAAGACGGCCACATACCTGTTGGTTACAATATTTTTCGTCCTTGGGCTGATGACAAAACCTATGCCGGTAACGTTACCCTTTGTACTGCTGTTATTAGACTATTGGCCGCTTGGCAGGATGAGCGGCGTGTCGCCGCAGCCGCGTCCGGATTGTTATGAAGCGCGGCCGCTCAAGGCGTTGATTGCAGAGAAGGTACCGCTTTTTATAATCTCCGCGTTATCTGCTATCGTAACGCTGATTGCTCAGAAAAGCGGCAACTCTGTGGTATCTCTTCAGAGATTGCCATTTGGCTTCCGGTTAGAAAACGCGGTTATATCTTATGTAAAATATATTTTTAACACTATCTTCCCGTATAAACTGTCCATACTATATCTCCTGCCGCCCGAAATCCCCCCATTACAGGCAATCGCGGCGGCGGCCATTGTCATACTAATCAGCATAGCGGCAATCGGCAAGGCAATAAAACTCCCATACTTATTTACGGGCTGGTTTTGGTTTTTGGGAACGCTTGTGCCGGTCATCGGACTGGTCCAGGTTGGAGGACAGGCCATGGCGGACAGGTATAACTATATGCCCTCTGTAGGACTGTTTATTATAGCCGCAGTGGGTGTCCCCGCGTTACTAAAAAGCTACCGGCGCAATGGATTTGTAATCGCCGCCGCGGCCGCACTGTTGCTCTCGTTTTATATCGTCTCCACTAAGAGACAGCTTCAGTACTGGAACAACTCCATCACCCTGTTTAAACGCGCCATAGATGTCACCACCGGCAATAAGGTCGCGTACTATAACCTGGGCATAATCTATGCTGAGATGGGAAGGTACGACGATGCAATCAAATGTTATGAAAACGCCCTGCGTATAAGTCCCGCCGACTGCGACACTATCCACAATCTTGGCCTCGCCCTTATGAACAAAGGCCTCCCCGATGAGGCGGCGGCACGTTTTAAGAGGGTAGTAGAGATTAATCAGGGCTATGTTAAATCCTACGTCGCTTATGGTAATCTTCTGCTGAAACAAAACAGGCTTGACGAGGCCATGCAACAATATAAACATGCCATAGAGATAAATCCAGAGCTGCCCGGCGCCCTCAACGGCGTGGGTGTGGTTATGGCCCTGACGGGAAATCCCGAGGGGGCGCTTGAGATGTTTGACAAGGCCCTTTCGATAAACCCCGATTACGCCGAAGCCGCAAATAATAAAAAAGGCGCGCTTGCGCTTATCGGCAAACGCGGCTCAAAACAATAGGGGATAAATAATGATCAAAGAAAAGAAATCACTCAAATTATTGGAACTCTCCGATGTAATTATAATAGTGATTGCCGTTTTGACCGCATTTTCATACGCCCAAGTACGCCGCAATGGATTTATTGAAATTTATGACGATGACGCCTATGTCTTAAAGAACGCCCATGTACTTGGCGGCCTTACCGTTGACGGGGTAAAGCGCGCCTTTGCCGTTTTTAACGATGGGAACTGGTTTCCCCTTACGTGGATTTCTCACATGGCAGATGTTACAGTGTTCGGATTAAATCCCGCGGGCCATCACATAACGTCTGTGATAATTCATATATTAAACTCAGCGTTGCTGTTTATCGTTTTTGCGCGTATGACTGGCTCCCAGTGGAGGAGCGGCTTTATTGCCGCACTCTTTGCCTTGCACCCGCTGCATGTGGAGAGTGTTGCTTGGATTGCGGAGAGGAAGGACGTTTTAAGCGGCTTTTTCTGGATGCTGACTATGATTGCCTGGTTGCACTACACAGAGAGGCCTGGAGCTTTGCGGTATATGGCCGCGCTCTTGTGTTTTATTTGCGGACTGATGTCCAAGCCTATGGTTGTAACGCTTCCTTTTGTTTTACTGCTCATGGATTATTGGCCGCTTCAGAGGTTGAGGCCATGTGTACAGCCGGGTGAAAATAATCCGCCGTGTTGCGGTGTCGGGCTCTGGAGGTTATTGCTTGAGAAAATACCATTTCTTGCCCTTTCCGCCGCATCGGGCGCACTCACCTATCATGTGCAAAAGACATGGGGGGCGGTTGTCTCATCAGACATCCTTCCCATGAAGTCCCGTATAGCAAACGCACTGATATCGTATGTGAAGTACGCCATTATGATGTTTAATCCCACCAACTCGGCCGTAATATATCCAATTGATGAGAGATTTCCTCTGTGGCAGGTTGTGGGGGCGGCGGTTTTCTTTGTTGGCATTACTGCGGCGGCCATAATTTTTATTAAAAAACTTCCATATCTATTTACGGGATGGTTTTGGTATGCCGGTACACTTGTGCCGGTTATCGGTATCGTACAGGTGGGGACTGCCGCAATGGCAGACCGTTACACATATATCCCGTTTATCGGACTTTTCTTAATTATTTCTACCGCTATACCAGCTACCGTCCTCAACGGGCGCGTGGGCAGGGCCATAGCCGGGGTATTGGCATGTGCCGCCATAATCGCGTGCGTATTTTATACAAAAAAACAGGTAAAGGTCTGGCACAATTCTGTCACATTATTTGAACACGCCATATCGGTTACGCAAGACAACTATGTGGCCTACAACCATTTAGGGGCGGCATTTTCTGAAATCGGAATGGATAACGATGCCTATATAAGCTATACGAAGGCCCTGCACATAAACTATATATATGTAGCCGCTCATGCCAACATGGGAAATTTGCTGGTAAAATTGAACCGCCTCGACGAGGCCATAGAAAGCTATAACACGGCAATCAGAATAAACCCGTCGTACGCGTCGGCTTACAACGGCATAGGTGTGGCATTGTTGCTGCAGAAAAAGACCACCGAGGCAATACCATACCTCAGGATGGCAGTAACCCTGAATCCCAACCTCGTGCAAGCGCGGAAAAACTTAGACCGTGCGCTGAACAGGGCTGTTGACGAAAACAACTCTGCTATCATGATGTTTGGGCAATGATGTTTATGCCGCAATAAACTATGTCGCGTCTAACAGGGCGCTGACGAATTGGGCTATATCACGGCGTATCTCATCACTCACGGCGATAAACTCCGCGGCGGCGGCATAGCCGTCTTCCGTCTCCATAACCCTTACCACCTCGCCGTAAATAAATATCGGTACAGGTGGTTGGACGGGAAGAATCATTCTTAGTTCGATAAGATCTTTTACATTACACTTCGTATCGCAAAGCAACCGGACACCACTGCCGCTTAGATTTATTTGTTTGTACCTCAGGGCATGAAAACCATCGGCATTGCCCGCGCTGTCGAGTACCCTTCCCAAAGAATAAGCTCTTTCCTGAAGGTCAGCCAGCAATTCCGGCAATTCGGCAACTTCCTTTGACCCTGAATTGGCCATATCGGCCGCGGAGGCAGCCTCCGATATTTCGGAGAAGTACGCGCTCTGCCTTTCAAACGGAAGCAGCCGCACCCCAACCTTAACATAGGCCTCAGCCCTTGGATATGTCCTTCTTTCCATCAGATGCGCTTCCTCATCAGGTGTAATATAAACTATATATCACTGTTATATCAAGTGCATAAGGATTAAAGACGAAGGGGGATAATCCCCCTTCACCCCGTAATCTCGCACATGTTTTATCCCCTGAATTTGGGCTGCCGCCCGTTGGCGGCTACTGGGGCTAAAGGCTGCGTTTGCCCTGGCGTTGAAAATAACCGCTTGTTTTACTTATAATAACCCTAACCTTATGAGTCCCCGCGGAAAAAATATAATTATCGCGCTTTTGTTGATTGTCATAACTTTTGGCGTTTATTGGAATGTCAGGAGGAATTCATTCGTAAATATTGACGACCCTCAGTATGTAACCGCCAATCCGTTCGTAAATCAGGGGCTGACTTTCAAAAGTGTGGGGTGGGCATTTCGGACTACCTTTTTTGTCAACTGGCACCCGCTGACATGGCTTTCTCATATGGCCGATGTTGAGCTTTATGGACTTAATCCTCGGGGACACCATTTAACGAGCCTCATTATTCATATAATTAATACGGTCTTGTTGTTCTTCCTCCTAAACCGCTTAACTTTGGGGCCCTGGCAGAGTGCCTTTGTAGCGGTAGTATTTGCCATTCATCCGCTTGGTGTGGAGTCGGTGGCGTGGGTGTCCGAACGAAAGAATATCCTAAGTACGTTGTTTTGGTTTCTTGGAATATGGGCATATATCGGGTATGTCGAAAGGCCGCGATTTATTAAATACGCCGCCGTGTTTTTGTCTATGGCGGTTGGGCTTATGGTTAAACCCATGCTTGTGACCTTTCCTGTGACTCTGCTGCTTTTGGATTACTGGCCGTTTAAGAGATTTACAGTACAAGCGGGTTTGGCGCGTGTGACGCGGCTGATTTTTCGTGCGATAGTGGAGAAACTCCCGTTATTTGCCCTGGCTCTGGCCTCCGCTTTCGTAACATACGAGGTTCAGCTTAGGGCGTACGCGGTTCAGCCCTTCAGCCAACTGCCACTGGGCAAACGCTTTGCCACGGCGGCCTTTTCTTATGAGCAGTACCTGAGAAAAATGGCGCTTCCCTATGACCTCGCCATACCATATCCATATCCCGACACGTTGCCGCCACTTAGTGTATTCTTATCCGTATTGCTTATAACGGCAATAACCGTTGCGGCCATACGGTTGAGGCAGTCCAGGCCGTATGTGCTGTTTGGATGGGGCTTTTATCTTATAACCCTCCTGCCGGTGATAAGGTTCATTCAAACGGGCAGAGAGGCAATAGCCGACAGGTATACATATGTGCCGATAATTGGGATTTTTATCGTAATTGCGATGGGTGCCTCTGATATTTTATCGGGTATTTTCCCGGGAAATTGTTTTAAGAAATATGTTTTGACTTCGGCGGCCTCTATAACTATCATATCGCTGGCCGCGGTTACATGGGTTCAAATCGGTTATTGGAGAGACTCCTATACCTTGTTTGACCATTCGATTAAGACTATCGAGGGAAACTACATGGCCTATAACAACTACGGCGCGGCCTTCCTTGAAGACCACAACCCGGAAAAGGCCGTGGAAATTTTTAATAAAGGCCTCCAGATTAAGCCCGACAGCCCTGAGCTCAACTATAGCATGGGCGAGGCACTCACAAGACAGGGGAAGTTTGAGGAGGCCATTACCTACTTCTCGCGTTCGTCCACGCTTATGTTCTTCGACGGCGAGGCCGTTTTAAACAAGCGCTATGGCATAGTCCTTCTGAAAGACAAGGACTACGCCGAGGCGGTCTCATATTTTAAGATTTCCCTGTCTATTCATCCAATGGATACCGAGGTGCTGAACAACATGGGGATTGCCCTGATGGGGTTGGATAAACCCGAAGAGGCACTTGAGGCCTTCTCCCGCGGGGTTGCAGTTGCGCCGGACAGCGCCACCCTGCGCTTTAACAAAGGGCTGGCCCTCAAAAAAGCCGGCAGGCTCAGCGAGGCCATCCATGAGTTTGAGGAGGCCGCGCGTCTGAACCCCACTTCGGAGACCGTTGCTAAAACCCTTGATTTGGCAAAGCGCCAGGCTGCCGGTCTTTAATCAGGGACTGGGTATATGATGCGTAATACCCTGACGGCGATTTTCTTTGTGGCAGCCGTGTTTGCCGTATATATACCGCTCTATTCCAGCGGCTTCGTGAGTTTTGACGACCTCAACTATGTTGTCTTGAATGCGTATATAAAAGAAGGCCTTACGTTGAAAAATATAATGTGGTCATTTAAGTCTACCTATTTTGCGAACTGGCACCCGGTAACATGGCTCTCTCACATGGCAGACATCAGTCTCTACGGCCTCAAGCCGATGGGGCATCATCTGACCAGTGTGCTGTTTCATGCCGGAAATACCGTAATACTATATCTGCTGCTATTGCTGATGACCGGTAAATACGGCCAAAGCGCCGCCGTGGCCGCGGTGTTTGCAGCTCATCCCTTTGCAGTTGAGTCTGTGGCCTGGGTGTCGGAGAGGAAAAATGTGCTATCGACATTTTTTTGGTTTCTGACAATTGTCGTTTATGTGTATTACACGCGAAGGCCGACCGTTATCAAGTACGCGGCGGCGTTAGCGTTATTTGCCCTGTCTCTTATGTCAAAACCGATGGCGGTGACGCTGCCCCTTACGCTGTTGCTTATTGATTATTGGCCGCTTGGCCGGTTTCAGCCAAGACAGCGGCCTGTCCTTAAGATTATAATTGAGAAGCTCCCGTTTTTTGCGTTTTCGATTGCCGGCGGCATAGTTACAATATTAGTACAGCAAAAGGAGGGGGCGATTGTCCCTCTTGAGAGCCTGTCAATTAGTGGCCGCCTCATAAACGCCGTAATGTCGTATTGGGGGTATATAGAGAAGACGCTGCACCCTGTAGGGTTTGCCGTGTTCTATCCACACATGGATGTGTTTTCAGAGAGCGAGGTAGTCTTAAAGGGGTTGTTTCTAATAGGGATTACTGTGGCCGTGTTTTTATTGAGAAAGAGGGCGCCGTATTTTCTCATGGGATGGTTGTGGTACATTGTGACGCTTGTACCCGTAATTCAGGTGATACAGGTGGGGGGGGCTTCTATGGCGGACCGCTATGCCTATGTGCCGCTGATAGGGATATATATAATGGTATGCTTTGGGTTGGGCGGGTTTATTGAGGGACGTCCGGGGGTTCAAAAGATAACGGGTGTTATATTTGCGGCGGTACTTATTGGCCTTGCTGTCCTGACATGGCGGCAGGCAGGGGTATGGAGTAACTCAGGGACGCTTTTTAAACATGCCGCCGATGTGACCAAAGGAAACTACGTAGCCTATAACGAGTATGGGATGTATCTTGAGGGGGAAGGGCGGCTGGATGATGCGATTCGGGAGTTTTCAAAGGGCATTGAGGCGGCCCCGGACAATACGCTTTTAAATTTCAACATGTGGGAGGCCTTAAACACGAAGGGTCTTAAAGAAGAGGCAGATAAATACTACCTGAAGGCACTACCGAATGGAAATGACAATACCGGCGAGCCGTCTCTGTTTAAGTCGCGCGGAGTAGAACTAATGAGGGCAAAAAAATACGACAAGGCCGTCCAATATTTATTAAAGGCGCTGCAAGCTGCCCCGAACGACGCAGACATTTACAATTACTTGGGATTGTCGCTCGGTGCCCAAAAAAAATATAAAGAAGCACTTGAGGTTTTTGCAAACGGCCTGAAGGCAAATCCATCTTCATGGGAACTCTACTTCCACATGGGCCTGATACTAAAAGAAATGGGCAGAGAGGACGAGGCAGCGGCAAGTTTTCAAAACAGCCTGCGCCTCAATCCGAACGCGCCGATAGTTCGCGGAATGTTGAACCCTTGAATTGTCCCAGAGCAAATGCATTAGAGAAATAAAGCAGAGATTGCTATGCAGATAGCTCCAGTAGCGGGGTTACTGGATTCCTGCTTTCGCAGGAATGACAACATTAGGTGTTCATTCGCCAAGACGGGGGATTATCCCCTGTTCTGTCTTGTATGTCATTCCTGCGAAAGCAGGAATCCAGAACATGCAATTTCTACTACATTTTTTCTAATGTGGTTGCCCTTGGTAATAATATCAATCCTGTGCAATTATCAGAAGAAAGGTGTGCGACATGAGGTCGCTTAAATTACTGTAAAGCCTTAGAAAATAAGGACTTTACCCTGTTTTCCGTAACCGGTAGCTTAGTCCGGCAAGCAGAGGTGGCAACGCTCCTGTTTGAAGCCCGGATGACAATGTAACCCGTTAACTTCAAACCGTGAGGGGAGGAGGAACAACTGATAGCATCAATCAGTAGGGTGCTAAGCTTTTGATGGCATGCTTAATATATATGAACTGCTATAAGCACCGTTAGCTGAGAAAAGCCAAAGATGCTGACAGGCTTTGACCAAAAGGTGAGTGGGTGGTTAACATTTTACTTTTTAATGTTACACGGACAGAAACCCCATCGGTGTACAGGCAGAAGCTAAACCGTCAACCTGTAATTTTAGCGGAACATGGTAAACCCGATTAGCCGCTGTATAGCAGCAAAGAAAACCGTAAGGAATTCTAATGGTTAAGCGGGTAGAGGAGAGCGTAAAAAGCAAATGCTTCTTTGTAATGAAGGAGATAGGGGCAAATGCCCTAACCCGAAAGGGTGCAGACTTACGCATGGTCTATTATGACAAGAACCCTGAACAGTTTAACTTCAAAGAGGAGAGAGTTATAAAATGACGAAAGATGGGAAACCATCCTGTAAAGCCTCTCCAGTAGAGACATCCCAATGGAATAATCTGAATTGGG
>JADFXO010000091.1 GCA_015233485.1 Nitrospirota bacterium | reverse complement strand
GTCCGCAGCGTAGCACAGAAAATGAGAGAGCTTATGCTTAACATTCGCTTGGTCTTCGACTACTTACGTATGTCAAAAAACTCTGCTTCTACGGCACTTGCCTGATGGAGAACAAATTTACCGTGCCACGGCGTTACCTTTGCGTAACATTGATGTGAGGCCGCGGTGAGCTGAAGGAGATGCCGGCGGTCTACGGCCGCCGGCGAGAATCAAAAGGCATCGTGTCGGCCGAAAACCGATGGTGTCCCACAGCGAGATATATTATCATTTTTTACTTGACAAGCGGTTGGTTTGGGTTGAGGAGGTGCCGGCGCACGGGCGTGACGCCGGCTATGACGGCCGCCGTGTTACATTTGTGTAACAAATGTCGCCGTAAGACTTGTCGGGGGTTCGAATCCCTCCCCAGGAGCCAAATCCTTCAGATGACGCTTTTTCGGGGTTGTATAGCCAATCGCCCGGAAAAATTGGTTTAACAGTATCAATGAAAATACTATCTCCCTATCCGTCCACCCCTGATTCCGTCCACCCCTGATTGCCGCCGCATATTTTTAGATTCTCATCTATTAATTTTAAAAAACCAGATGACACTGCCATATCCATATACACCGGCAGCCCCCCTAACGCCGTCATCCCTGATTTACTTTCATTCTTGCCGTATTCATATTTCAATATCCCTTGTGCCATAATATCTTCCGGTGTTAGTTTTTGGTCTGACAACTTATTCTAACATCCCCTATCCAAAGGTAACAAATTAGGTTTCCTTCTTTTTTTGATGGTGAATCAAGGAGTACTGTCAAAGGGCGGTATGTGTCATACAAAGTAGAAATGTCCTATTCTTACCAAAGTAGAACCGGCCTATCCGGTCAAAGATCACAGCCGGTATGCAATTGCCAGTACGCGGCTATTGTTTTATTTTCCGAATTTTTGTTATGTTTTAACTGTGATGTCGATTCTGAATCAGCATGGGTTGCCGTGGCGGTTATGGGACTTGCGCGGCAGCTTGCGGCGATTGCCGGAGGTTAAAACAACGGCGGAGTTTCAGCCGCGGGAAGTATCTGTAAAATAAGGACTATCAGGAGGGATTCAGGTATGAATTTTGTTGAGGGTTTGAAGTGCCGTGAATGTGGCCGGGAGTATAAGATAGACCCGATTTATGTGTGCGAGTTTTGCTTTGGCCCGCTTGAGGCCGTTTATGATTATAAAAAAATAAAAAAATCTCTTAATCGAAAGAAAATCCTTCAGCGTGATAAAAATCTCTGGCGCTATAAAGAACTCCTCCCAATAGACGGCGAACCGCAGGTTGGGCTTAACTCAGGGTTTACCCCATTGGTCGAGACGAAAAACCTTGCGCGGGAGTTGGGCGTAAAGACGCTCTACGTAAAGGATGACACGGTTGTGCATCCCACGCTTTCTTTCAAAGACAGGGTGGTGGCCGTTGCCCTTACGAAGGCAAAGGAGTTCGGATTCGACACGGTTGCCTGCGCCTCGACGGGCAATCTTGCCCACTCAGTCTCTGCCCACGGCGCGAAGGCCGGCCTTAAGAGATTTATTTTCATACCCGCAACCCTTGAGGCAAGCAAGATAACCGCCGCCCTCATATACGAACCAAACCTTATAGCCGTCGACGGCAACTACGACGATGTCAACCGCCTGTGCAGCGAGATAGCCAATAAATATAAGTGGGCATTTGTAAACATAAACATTCGCCCGTTTTACGCCGAGGGATCAAAGACACTCGGCTTTGAGATCTGCGAGCAGCTGGGCTGGAACGCCCCTGACAACGTGGTGGTGCCATGCGCCAGCGGCTCTCTCCTGACAAAGGTATGGAAGAGTTTTAAGGAGTTTTACGAGATTGGAGTTATAAAAAAATTAGAGACAAAGGTCTTTGCCGCCCAGGCGCAAGGATGTAATCCAATAGCGGCGGCGCTAAAAAGCCACACCGACGTCATAAGGCCGATGAAGCCCAACACAATAGCGAAATCCCTCGCAATAGGCAATCCCGCCGACGGTTATTATGCCGTCAAGGTAGTTCAGGAAACAGGGGGCTGCGGCGAGGAAGTCACAGACCATGAGATCATCGACGGTATAAAACTCCTTGCGAGGACTGAGGGAATATTCGCTGAGACTGCCGGAGGCGTTACCGTTGCGGTTACAAAAAAACTTATAGAAAATGGTTGCATAGGGAAAAACGACACCACTGTCATCTGCGTAACAGGCAACGGTCTAAAGACGCAGGAGGCCCTTACCGGCCACATGCTGAAGGCGCACTATATACCGCCGAAGATGGAATCTTTTGAAGAGGTTTTACTAACGTTAAAGTGACAAATATATCAGCGAAGGAGGATGTATGGCTGTAAAAGTGAGAATACCGACCCCGTTACAGAAACTTACGGAAGGCAAGGAGGAGGTGGAGGCAGCCCCCGGGACAGTTATAGATATAGTAAAAGACCTTGATGGCCGTTACGCCGGCATTGCCGAGAGAATATCTGATGGCGGGAAGATCAGGCGTTTTGTAAACATCTACGTCAACGAAGAGGATGTCAGGTTTTTACAAGGGGAGTTGACACCGGTGAAGGATGGAGATATTGTGTCGATAGTGCCGGCAATCGCCGGCGGCAGCCTGTAATGCCGTGATGGAGGTTATAGATGAAAAAACGAATAAGATTGACATTTCCACAGGATTTGATAAAAGAGCCTGTGATTTACACGATTGCCATAAAGTATGATATTATACCGAACATACGCCGTGCGAGGGTGACAGAAAGCGTGGGCGAGATGATTTTGGAACTTGACGGGCAAGAGGATAATCTGAACCTGAGTATCGAGGCCCTAAAGGAGACGGGCGTCGAGGTGGAACTAGTCGAAGGCGATATAATTCAATAAATTCAGACGGCACACCGCTGGAGGGTAAATGGCAAGGGATGAGCACCGATGTAGTGCATGGCAGGGAATAATAGCCCATTACAGGGATTTCTTACAGATGGTTACGGACGCGACCCCGGTGATAACGCTTAACGAGGGCAATACGCCGTTAATAGCGGCAAGAAATCTATGTAAGAAGCTCGGGTTTAACGGCCGGATATATTTCAAGTTCGACGGGCTAAATCCGACAGGTTCATTTAAAGACAGAGGGATGACTATGGCCATATCAAAGGCCGTGGAGTCGGGGGCGCGGGCTGTGATATGCGCCTCTACCGGAAACACCTCGGCCTCGGCGGCCGCATATGCCGCGCGGGCGGGAATCAGTTGCGTAGTTATCATCCCCGAAGGTAAAATTGCACTCGGCAAACTCGCCCAGGCCATCATTCACGGCGCATCGGTACTGCAGATAGAGGGTAATTTCGACGAGGCCCTCTCCATAGTGAGAAAGATTGTGGAGCGCTATCCCATCACCCTTGTAAACTCAATAAATCCATTCAGAATAGAAGGTCAAAAGACGGCCGCCTTTGAGGTCTGCGACCAGTTGGGCACTGCCCCTGCCTATCATGCCCTGCCGGTTGGAAACGCGGGCAATATCACGGCATACTGGAAAGGGTACAGGGAGTACAAGGCGGCGGGAAAGATTGACGCCCTGCCAAAGATGATTGGATTTCAGGCGGCCGGCGCGGCCCCCATAGTGCTTGGACATCCGGTAGAAAAACCGGAGACGATAGCCTCGGCTATAAGAATAGGCAATCCGGCGAGTTGGGGCCTTGCCGTAGAGGCACGGGACGCATCCGGCGGCGTGATTGATGCGGTGACGGACGAAGAGATCCTCTCGGCCTATTCCCTGATGGCCAAAACCGAGGGCATCTTTTGTGAACCGGCCTCGGCGGCCTCCGTAGCCGGTGTGATTAAACTAAACGCCACCGGATATTTCGCAAACGGCAGCACCGTAGTATGCACATTGACCGGTGCCGGCCTGAAAGACCCGGACTCCGTGTTTAAGGTGACAAAAGAACCCCTCAAGGTGTGGTCGGACATAAACGCCGTCGAGGAATATATAAAGAATCTGCTTTAGGGCTGTTGCTGCCAGCCGTCGTTCAATGTTAGTTCAGGACGAGGCGAACACCTGATAAGAGACGCGTCAAATGTTATTGAAGCGATCAGTGTAGTATTTACGAATAGGTTGTGTTAGTTTTTCTGCAAGAACGCTTATATTTGTCGAGGGAAATTCTTTCTTTTGGGCGAATATTTCGTCTACGAGCGTAGTTAGGAATTCTTTTGACATCCTTTGGGTAACATCTTTAAACTTGGGAGACTTAAAAAATTTATTATGCGAATAATCATCGTCGATTTTATTCTCAAGCTGGGTTGTTGTGCGTAAAATCACTACTTCCAGCGTATAAATATCATTTAATAATATATAATTTTGCAATAGTTCACCATTGTCTTTAATCTTTGGATAAATTTTACCAGCAATATATACAAGTGCCAAATCCGCATGACGTAAAAACGCATCGCCGTTTTCCCATTGGTCCCAATGCATAATTGCCTTGTTTTCAATAAAGGTCAGCAGTCTAAAGCTTATTAAGAGTTGTTTAGGAAGTTCTTTATCTTTCTTGTCAAACACGAGATCAAAATATTTCTCGAATATTTTACTTTTACCAGACTTTGCTTCGTGAGGCATATCTTTATATAAAGAAATATATGCCTGAAAGACCCTCTCGTTATTTGCAATGTTAGCTTTATCTATTTTCCTATCATCTATGTATTCTTTTCGATGTGTTTCGTAATAGAAGCCTTTTTCAAGAAAATATTGTTTTACTAATAACTGGACAGGGTGGTTTGCCTTTAAATCACTTGCAAATATCGGATTCTGGCTGTTAGTCCCTTCGGTAATTTTATCGATCAACTCTTCGCTTTCTGTTTCGTAAAGTCTTAACAACAAATGTACATCCTGAAGCTGTTTATCTGGAAAGAGTTTTCTCTCATTATATAAATTGTATAATGATTTTGTCGTTTGCGCTCCATTGATTATTTTCGGATTGGCAACTTCTATTTTTTTGTTACCAAGTGCATCATCAGTAAATGAAAATCTATCACATGTAATTGTAATACCATTATTAAAGAACCAGAAATATTTCGAGTATTTATCAGAACTATCGGTTTCTTTAATCTTTCTGTTAATTCTGTTATTGCCGAGAAAATATCTTATATTTCTACTTAGAATCTTATCCTGTCCGGATGATTTGTAGATATTTATTAATTCCTCTGCCGATATGGTAGCGACTATTCCTCTAACATCTCCAAGTTTCTTATCGGTTGATAGATATAGAATGTCTTTATAAGTGGTAATAATAATTTTACTTTCTTTTTGCTTTGATTTATCTCTAACCTGCAATATGTCGCTGCCATCGTAAAAGAAAACATAATAGTTGTCTTTTTCCTCCAGCATCTTAACACGATCTTTTTCTGATTCAGCCGGTTTGTACGTATTTACTACAAAATAAATACGCACCTCAGGCATTTTTAATGTACTCTTAATTATGTCTCTTATTTCTTCAATTCTTGCTTTCATTATCTCAGACTCTCTTTTCGATTCCTTGCCCCGAAAAATTTCCTCAACCTTTGCAATAGTCAAATCAATTTCATTCTTTCCTATTCCTAACTTTAGATTTTTTCCATGATACTTGGACTGGAATATATTGATAATTATATTATCTTCTGTCTCATCGATATATATGGCATCAATCCCGCCATCATCGCTGCCGTCGGTGTAAGATAAAATAGCTTCGTTAATAGAGATGTCAAGGAGGGAAGTCATTGCAAAGATCAGAAACGCGTAGGAGTCATGCTTCTGCCTTCTCTCAGGCAAGCTGCCCCGAATGTTATCTAAATTTGCTTCAATAACGGCCTGTAAAATTGACATCTATGATTACCTCTTATGCTATTATACCCTGTTCCCATCTAAAATACAACTCCCCTGAAAGGGCAGAGGCGGGAACGGAAGGGGGCACAGACAGTCTTTATAAGGTGACAAAAGAACCCCCTCAAGGTGTGGCCGGACTTAAACGCCGTCGAGGAATATATAAAGAATCTGCTTTAGGGCTGCTGCCCGCGGTTAATCCATGGTTAATCCGGGGTTAATCAAGGACGAGGAGAAACCCTTCTTCGCTTCTCTTGTAGTGGATGTCCGTGCCGCCTTTGATAACGCGGCTCAGCGCCTTTAGAAGCAACGGCGCCAGATGCCGCCGCGTAACGCGCGAAGATCGCCGGAGGTTATTCTCGTATACCCTGTTCCCATCTAAAATACGGGAAGGGTTTTCTAATCCTCACGCGTATTGGTACAATAATTACGAGGAATCATGAGCTGTTTAGAAAATATTTCAGGGGTAATCCTTGCCGGTGGGGAAAATAAGCGCTTTCCCTCGCTGAAGGCGTTTATTGAAATTGATGGGGAGGCGATAATCGACCGGAGCCTGCGTCTGCTATCGGGGCTTTTTGACGAAATCCTGATCAGTACAAATCAGCCGGATGTCTATTTTTCTAAATGCGAAGTCTTAATTGGCGATGTGTTAACCGAAAGAGGGCCGGCAACAGGGATTCTCTCATGCCTGTTAAGTATCCGAAACGACAGGGCATTTTTTATGGCATGTGACATGCCTTTTGTCAACCCGGAACTTATCCAAGTGCTCGCTTCTTATTCTGAGGACTATGACGCCGTCGTCCCATGTCACATGGGAAGGCCGGAGCCTCTTATCGCGGTTTACCATAAGAGGATAATCCCAATGCTGCGGAAATCTATCGGCGACGGCGTGAAATCCCTTGCCACGATTCTAAATAACATTAAGACAAAGTATGTCGAAGAGGAGCAATTACGCCGCGCCGATGCCAAGGGCCGCAGTTTTATAAATATAAATACACCTGAGGATTTAATAAACATTGATAATCGGCATTAGAATAGGTTATGATTTAATTATAGAGGCAATGAAGCAAAAAATGTGAGACCCCTGTGGTTTCGCGAGGAGGTTGTGTATGAATTTTTTAACTATACCTCATTTGTTGGTCATACTGGTGGTGGTTCTGGTGTTATTTGGCGGGCAGAGGCTCCCGGAGTTGGGTAAAGGTATGGGCGCTTTTATAAAGAATCTGAAAAAAGGTATGAGCGAGCAGGATGAAGTCGAGGTAACACCAAAAGCGCCGGATGCGGCGCCGGGTGCGGCTAAGGAAGAAAAGGCAGCAAAATAGTTCGCTATGAAAAGAGGTCCTGCCGTTGAGATAAGTCTTGCCGCCATTAAGCACAACTATGAACTGGTCAGAGTCCTCACCAATAACAGAAGAGTCATAGCCACAGTAAAGGCCGACGCCTACGGCCACGGCGCCGTGGAGATTGCCTCAACGCTTGAGAAACTGGGTGTATATTGCCTGGGAGTGGCGTATGCCCCTGAGGCCATAGAGTTGCGCCGTGCCGGAATCAATAAAATCCCCATCCTCGTTTATTTCGATAATCTCGATGCCGCGGATATTGTTAAATATGACTTAACCCCTATCGTGTATGGTGTGGGCAAGGCCGATGTCCTTTCGGATGTGGCGTTAAAGCAAAACCGGCAAATCGATATTCACGTCGATATAGACACCGGCATGGGCAGGGTTGGATTTCTCTACGACCGTGACATTGAAGGAATTAAGGCCATAAGCAAACTTAAAGGGGTGCGGGTAACTGGTTTTATGAGCCATTTTTCTGAGGCCGATTTAAACGACAGGAGTTTTGCCGAGGTGCAGTTAGAGAGGGCCTTGCATTTACGGGCGGAGTTGTCGGGGGTTTTTCAAAGTGCGATATGGCACATGGCAAACAGCGCGGCCGTGATGTCATTCCCCTCAAGCCACCTCGACGCCGTCAGGCCGGGGCTGATATTATACGGCAGCAACGCATTCGAATTTGACTGTACACGGCCTGAGACAGCGGCCTTCAGGCCCGTAATGGCAGTTAAGGCGCGGCTTTTACATATCAGAAGAGTACCGCCAGGAAGGTCTGTAAGCTATGGCAGGACATTCGTAACTATGCGTGAGAGCCTCATCGGCGTCGTCGGCACCGGATATGCGGACGGCTATCCGCGGGCGCTTTCAAACAAGGCACACGTACTGATAAACGGTCAGTTTGCCCCGATTATCGGGCGGATTTGTATGGACGTGGCAATGGTGGATTTGACTGATTGCCGCGGCGTAGAGGAAAACGCGGAGGTCGTCCTCGTCGGGCGCCAGGGCGATAAGGAAATCACGGCGTCCGAGCTTGCGGCATGGGCAGGGACTATCTCGTATGAGATATTAATATCGCTGGGACGGGTCAACGGCCGTGTGTATCTTGATGAACCATAATTAATACTTCAGGCTATTATAATATTTATCTCGCTGCCGTTTACAATTACTGCGCGTACCGGCGCGAAATAGTCCGAGTTTTCCATGAAGTCAATAGGGGCGTCCAGCTCTTCGGGGGTGATACTAATTATCGCCGAGTCATTCGTATTGAATGTCTTAACAAGAATGTGTGTATTTTCCCGCGCCACAGTTAATAGTCCTTGTATGGCCATAAAGACAAGCAGTTGGAGGCTTGAGGGGTTGCCGGTTATCAATGGCAGCCCCGTGGCGTAATCGGTCTTGAACGTTATCCGTTTTTGGGCTATGAGCCTGTTTAACAGGACAAGAACCTCCTGGACGCAGTCGTTGACATTAAACGAGGCAAGCGGGCTGTCCATCCTGTGGCCAAAGGCGTTCAGATATTTTGCCATCTCAGAGGATCTTTTTATCTGCGCGTCAATGGACTTTATTATATCCAGCAACTGCCCGGCCTGAGGCAGCTCTTTTATCGTTTCGGAGAATTCGAGCATGTCACCAAGAAGGCCGGCAGATTCGTTGATGATTGCGAGGTGGTTTTTTTGTTCATGGGTATAGAGAGAGATTACCTTGCCTATAAACGCCAGATGCCGCTCAATGCCTGTTTCTCGTGCCATCACAGGACTCCTTGTTTTTTTAAAACGGCTTCGTTGATTTTCCCGATTAATTCCTTTATCTCTATAGGTTTGACTATATAATCAAAGGCGGTTTGTTTTATTTCCGCGGAGGGAAGGGCGTGCCCTGAGACTATGATAATTTCAACTTGGGGGTCGATTGCCTTTATGGCCTTTATCATGTCTTTGGCCTCCATGCCCGGCATACAGAGATCAAGGAGGATAACGTCCGGGTGATTCTTTTCTACGGCGGCTTGCGCGTCTTTTGCCTCATACACTGCCGCCGCCTCGAAATTGCGCAAATTGAGGCGCTCGGTAAGCGCCGAGGCATAGTCCTCTTCGTCGTCGATTATGAGTAGCTTAGGTGGCACTGCTTCCCTCCTCCTTTGAATGTAAGGGCAGTTCGATTATAAATGTCGTCCCTTTTTCTGTTTCGCTGTCGACGTGAATACTGCCGCCGAGTTTTTTAATAATCCCATATGATATGAAAAGGCCTAGTCCTGTGCCCTTGTCCTTTTCTTTTGTAGTGTAAAAGGGTTCGAATATATGTTTTATGTGGGATTTTGGAATGCCTTTGCCGTTGTCACTGATATAGACGGCAACAGTTTGAGCGTCTTTTCGCTCTGATGACAGCTCTATGACTCCCTCTCTTGCCACGGCATCTACGGCGTTGTTTATTATATTTAAGAAGACCTGCTGCACCTGGCCCTTATCTGTCTTTATTTGAGGCAGGTCAGGGGCGAGATTGCGCACCAATTTAATATCTCTGAAGAGGATCTCTTTATCCAGAAAACTAAGCACCTCTAAGATGGTCTCATTAAGGTCTATGAGTTCATAAGTCGCATCCATGCGGCGTGCAAATCCCAGCAGCCTGTGTGTGATTGTGCGGCAGCGATTTACCGCGTCGACAATCCCGTTTGTCAGGCTGATGAACTTTTCCTTGTTTTTCATATCGTCTATCATGACGGCAAAATCCTGGGATTTACCGTCTTCTGACATCTCTAAGATATCCTTTATCAGGCCGGCGCGCTGCCCGATTATTGATAGTGGATTGTTTATCTCATGGGCAACTCCGGCGGCAAGGCGCCCTATGGAAGCCAGTTTCCCTGAGTGCTCTATCTCGGACAGGGCCTCCTGTCTTTTATCGTCGGCCTCCTTTATCCAGTTTACCATAGAATGCGCCATTTTAAGGGTTATTACGATAATAACCAGGATGCTTACTATAAATATCGTAATCAGTTGATTGAGAAAAGATTTAGCGGTGGATGTCTCCGCCTTTGACCTTATGATAGCGGCCAGTATCCAGGGGGAGTCTTTTATATAGGTGTACGCGTAGATAAACGGCGTACCGTTAGGCAGTTCCTGTTCAGAGACGTTGATGCCATGCTGAAGGTATGGCATTTTTATATCCGAGATTTTCAGGACGTCACCGTGAAATCTTGACGGGGTCTGCAAAACGCCCTTGGGTGTGATAATGAAGGCGTCGTCGTTGACCTTGAGATTGATGGTGGATATTAACCACTGAAGGGTTTTGATTTCTATGGTAGCGCGCAGTATCCAAAACCCGTTGGTCTCGGGTATGGTGGTCTTTACGGCGACGGCGAAATGTGGAACTCCCCTGTAGCCCATGAATACCTCGCTTACACACACGTCTTGCACCTCTACCTGTTTGAACCAGTTCTGATCTGAATAGTCCTTGTCCTTTAAATTATACGGGCCGGCGTATGAACGCATTATGCCCAGGGAGTCTATGACCCCCAAATCGACGGCGTCGCCAAAGTCTTTCTTGAAATCGCTGAACAGATAATAAAGGACTTTTTGGTCTAAGAGTTGCTCAAATTGGTACCCTGAGGCAAGAAAACGCAGGGCCGAGACCTTCAGGTTGATAAAAAACTCAATCGAGTTCTTTGTGGTTTCCATTTGCCATCGTGTCTGATTCTGTGTCTCTTCGTTTAAGAATCTCTGAAGCCAAAACTGGCTTACAAAAAAAACGATCAAAAGAAATACAATGGAAATAGTCACAAGAAGGATGACAATTGTTACCTTCAGACGCACGTACCGCGACGGGCCGGTTATTGACGACGGGGTGAGAAAGGTGAGCAGCCTGCCCGATTCGGCATCCCTTGTGTTTTTCATGCGCCTGCCACACCCCCTCTCTTTTCATTAAAAAACTTATCCACCACGGCAATATTGTAAAATAATTTGACTTTAAATGACAAATTTTACTTTGGTATGACCAGGGCAAACGCACTATAAGATAAGGATTAAAGACGAAGGGGGATAATCCCCCATAAGCGCTCAAATAAGGACTGTTAAATAAAGCGGGATAACACTTCACTTTGTAATTTCCTTTCCCTGTTATTTTCCTTCAATTGATTTCTGATTTTATGCCAATCATCCAAAGCCTGACTTATAGAAATCCTTGGAACTATCACGTGTTGCACGACCATAAACCAAAATTCAAATTCACGACATGGACTTCTATTGCCTCTGCCTTTTCTACTATCACCTGTACCGGCTGGTGCTTCATAACGGATACCCCCATGGGAAAAAAACTCCGCCTCCTGATAGAGTCTCTCCACCAATAATGCTACTATCATTTTCCCATAAACCCATGCTTTACAACTTTCCTGTTCATATTTGGGAAGATGTCCAATACCGATTATTCCCTTTAACCTCTTGAATATTCGCTCTATTTGCCACCGCCCACGGTATAGAGATAATATCTCCTCTGCATTAAACTCATGACGGTTTGTTGTTGTAAACAATGTTATATATTCTGAATGTTCTAACGTCTCTTCTTTTATTTTGTGCCCCCTCCTCCTTGCATCTTTTAATGCCTGCTTCCTTGATCGTTCGATTGCATCCTTACTTTTTCTTAATGCACAAATCCGCCCCTTCACTAAACGTTCTCCATCAGGCTCCTTAAACCACACGTCCCAGTCACCTGCCTCACCTTCTTTCAACTCCCGCAGATGTTCCAGTATCGCCCACTGTTGACCTTTACGGTTATACAACGGTAACGCTCTTGAATGGAAACGTACTAATACTTTACCTTTATTATTTACTACATGCATTATCCCTTTTCTTTGACAATACCCTCGAT
>JADFXO010000090.1:7952-12168 GCA_015233485.1 Nitrospirota bacterium | reverse complement strand
TGTTTATGACCCCTACGGCGCGCCTTGCAGATTATGTGCTGCCGGCAGCTTTTTGGACAGAAATAGACCACCTTCAGGGATTTCCCCTCGTCGCGGAGAACTACGTGTACGCGCAGACGGCCATTACGCATACTGGGGAGTGCCGCCAGGACGAGTGGATAATAGACGAACTATCAAAGAGGCTCTCTCTCCCAGGGTCAGATATGACGTACAAGGACATCTACGCCTATCAGCTCTCACCAACGGGACTGACACACGCTGAGGTTGCCCAAAAGGGGTATCATACGCCGCCCCATAAGTATAAAAAATATCTGGAGCATGGTTTCCGTACACCGTCTAAAAAAGTGGAGCTATTCAGCTCGGTGCTAAAACGCATGGGCTTGCCGCCCCTGCCGGAGTATGCGGATCCCCCTGAGGGCCCGATAGGTTCACCGGAACTATTAGCCGAATATCCTTATGTCCTTATCACGGGAGCCAGAAACAGGGAATTTTTTCACAGTGAGCAGCGGCAAGTGGCATCCCTGCGCCGGCTGCGTCCAGACCCTTGCTGTGAACTCCACCCTAAGGCAGCCGCCGCTTCCGGCGTCTCAGAGGGCGATTGGACGATTGTTTCGACTATACGCGGGGAGGCAAGATTCAAGGCACATGTAACAGAGGACATCCACCCTCATGTCATAAGCGTTGAGCATGGCTGGTGGTTCCCTGAGAGAATCGACGACCCTGAGAGCCTGTGGGAATCCAATGCCAATATCCTGACGGCAGATTGCCCGCCCTATGACCCCGCCTTCGGCTCTTACCGCCTCAGAGGGCTGCTTTGCAATATAAAAAAACTCCGGCAATAACAGGCAGTATTTTCTTTCGTCCAACGGGCAACGGGAAAAAATTACCCGCCCGCGGCGCAGTAAGGATTAAAGACGAAGGGGGATAATCCTCCTTCACCCCGTAATCTCGCACATGTTTTATCTGTCGCCAAGACGGGGGATTATCCCCTGAATTTGGGCTGCCGCCGCCAAGACGGGGGATTATCCCCCCGTTGGCGGCTTCGGTACTCCGGTCTGGCATATTATTTGCTTTCAATACAGTGGATAAGATTAGCCATCGGGTTAAGAATTCTGTATTAAAGAATTTTTAACTTAGTGGCGATAAATAATTGAGTAAGGAGGTTAGTATGGTTGGCATAGGGGCGGCCGCGGGGCTATTTTCAGATGCACTGTCCTCAATTTTTGGGACAAGTGGAGCGAAAAAAAGTGACGCTGTCTCAGGAAATAGTGATTTTATGGCGGAATTTTCGAAGCAGACGCAACAAAAAACAGCAAATATGATCAGTGCCCTGGATAAAAACGGGGATGGCACATTAAGTGCCGGCGAGATTGGGTTATCCCCGCAGGCGTTTACCGCAATAGACACAAACGGCGATGGTCAGTTGGACTCTAATGAGTTAAACGCGGCTTTCGTTAAACAGAAAAATATCACGGCAACTCAGAATTTAATCAACAAATACGATACAAACGGAGACGGCAAATTAACAGCAGCTGAGTTAAACATGTCAGCGTCGGACTTTGCGGCGATAGACACTACCGGCAGTGGTGCGGTAGGGATGCAGGAGCTGATGGCTGCCAGTCCGATGAACTCTCTTTTGGCACAGTTCACCAGCACGGCAAACTCGCTTACGAGTGCGCCAAGCGCCGCTAATAATGTGCAAGGGCTTGATATGATAGCATAATCAGGACATCAGGCGACCCATAGAGGCTTGTTGGGTTGGGAGAAAATATAAGGGGCAGCGGCGGCAGCAGCAGCGACGCTTCCCCTGTATTTTGTGGCATAATCTGACCCCCTTCTTTCATCGCACCGCTATGTCACATGTCAAGACCTGACAGAGACTTTACTTTGCAGGGCAAACGCATTAACATATGAGAAAAATATAGCAGAAATTGCCTGTGCAGTCAGTCTGCCTTGTCCCTTTCCGTCATTCCCGCGAAAGCGGGAATCCAGAAGAGGATGTTTCTAATGCGATTGCCCTGGGATACGATGTTGACTTATAGACTGCCTTACAATTAGACTATTCTCAGGAGGTTTCACATGTCAACTACGGTAAGGATTCCAGAGGATAAGCGGGACGCGCTGAAAACCATAGCGGGTATCGAAAAGCGCGATGTCAATGAAATACTTTCAGAGCTGATTGATGACTATATTGAGCGGCACAAGGAGACACTGGAGATTCTCTCACAGCCTGAATGGGCTGCCGCAATCAGCGAGGGTTTAAATGCCTCCGATAAGAACGAGACTGTCAGTTGGCGAAAAAAGAAGTCTGGGAAATAGTCCTCACAAGACCATCAGAGAAGGTTTATGATGGGTCTCCCTGCGACGAGAGAAAGAGATTCGATAAATGTTTCAAATCTCTTGAACTCAATTCCCTGTATGGCAATAACATTAAGGCGCTGACCGGCAAGCTCAAATTATTGCCTTCTGAATATGTTACCATAAAGCCGTACTATCGGCGGCGTTAGGCGGCGTTATGGGATTAAGATAACAACTGAATAATCATTTATTTTAGGGAGATGATGAATGTCAGTAGAGTTTTTTAGATCAACCCACTATATAGTGTTCATCATTCTGGGTTCACATTTTTTTGTGCGGCGGTTTTATGACGTATGAGGAAATGACGAAAGAACAGCTGATAGATGAGTTAAGAGTTCGAAATCATAGAACCTCGGAAGATAGATACAGGACATTTTTGGAATTTGCAAATGATGCGATTATTGTAGCAGGTGTTGAATCTGGGATAATCGTAAATGTGAATAAAATGGTAGAAGAGCTGATGGGGTATACCAGAGAAGAAATTATTGGTATGCATCAGAAACAACTACATCCTTTTGACGTGTTGGCAGAGGATGGAAGGTTCTCAAAAGGTTTTGTTAAACACGTAGCAGAAGGCAAGACGCATTCAGCTGAAGATAAAATAATTCGTAAAGATGGGACGGTATTGGATGTAAGCATCAGTGCCAGGGTAATAGAGATAGGTACTGAGGAGTTTATAATCGGAATTTTTAGAGATATTACCGAACGCAAAAAGTTAATAGAGGAGTTGAGATTTCAAAGTGAAATGATGTCCAATATGGCGGAGGGCGTTACCGTTGTAAATACAGATGGTATCATTGTCTTCATCAACCCAAAGTTTGAGCAAATGTTCGGCTATGATGCCGGAGAGTTAATCGGTCAGAACATATCAATCGTTAACGCCCCTACCGAGAAAACTCCTGAAGAGACAGCAAGAGAAATCAAATCATTACTATATAAACACGGTTCATGGCAAGGTGAAATCCTCAACATTAAGAAGAATGGGACACACTTTTGGTGTTATGCAAGCGTTTCAACATTTATACATTCTATTTACGGTAAAGTAGGGATATCTGTACACACGGATATCACGCAACGCAAGCAGGTGGAACAGAATCTCCTTTCAGTTATGCAGCGCCTTGAATTGGCAAAACAGTCCGCTAAATTTGGGATATGGGACTGGGACATTACCAATAACATAATGACATGGGATGACCAGATGCTTGAGCTCTATGGTCTTACATGGGAAACATTTCCGGGAGGTGTGGAGGCATGGCAGAATGGCCTGCACCCGGAAGACCGCGATAAGAGCCTTGAACAGTGCAATGCCGCTTTAAGAGGTGAGAATGAGTATGATACAGATTTTAGGGTGTTGCATCCGGACGGAACAGTAAGACACATAAAGGCCAATGGCATGGTGATTCGCGATTCTATGGGAACGGCTGTCCGTATGCTTGGAATAAACTATGATATTACCGAGCGCAAGCGTAGAGAGAGACAGGAACAATACCGCAACCATACCATGCTAACCACCCTTATAGACAATGTGCCTGACATCGCTTGGATCAAGGATAGGGACGGCCGGTTTATTATAGTCAATGAGGCATACAGTCTGGCCGTCAATATGCCTGTCGATGCAATGATTGGGAAAACAGATTACGATGTCTGGCCAAGGGATTTAGTCGAACACTTTCTCGCGGATGACCGCCACGTGATGGCCACAGGCCGGCGCAAGCTGATAGAAGAGACATTTATCGATGCAAAGGGGCAGGTGCGTGTAGTGGAGACCATCAAGACACCGATGAAGGATGAGAATGACGTGGTCACCGGCACGGTAGGCATCGCCCGCGACATCACCGGACGTAAACGCATGGAAGAG
>JADFXO010000090.1:0-7942 GCA_015233485.1 Nitrospirota bacterium | reverse complement strand
ATGCAATTAATCGAAAGTTATAAGGAGTTATTAGAACAAAAGGATCTGTTAATCCAACAATCCAAGATGGCGTCAATGGGTGAGATGATAAGCATGATATCCCATCAGTGGCGGCAGCCTCTAAATGCTATCTCAATAACTGTACAAGATATAATAGAGGCATATGCCTACGGTGAACTTAACGAGGGGTATATAAAAGATACTGTCAATACCACGATGGATCAGGTAAAATTTATGTCAAGGACAATGGATGAGTTCAGGAACTTCTTCAAACCTTCAAAGGAAAAAGTGCCGTTCGATGTAAAATCTACCATTGAAAATATACTTTCAATGTTCTACCAGATGTTTAAGAAAAGTGATAATATAGATATTTCTATAATAACCGAACCGGGGACGATACTACTAACAGAGGGATATCCTAATGAGTTTAAACAGGTGATACTCAACATATTGAATAACGCTAAAGATGCTATTATTTCTCAAAGAGACGCTGGTGGTACAAAACAAGGGTTGGTAGAAATTAACATTAAGAACTGTGGTGAAGGGGATAAAGTGATAGTTTCGATAAGAGACAACGGTGGCGGTATCCCTGAACATATTATAGATAAAATCTTTGAACCCTACTATACAACAAAAGGCAATGCGGGTACAGGGATTGGACTTTATATGTCAAAAACGATAGTAGAGACAAATATGGGCGGTACGTTGACGGTTAAAAATGTGGATGGAGGGGCGGAGTTTCAGATAAATTTAGAGGCCCAAAGGGTGATGGGATAGGACAAAGTGAAAAAAATATTTGCCGGGCGTTATAGAAATGCCGTGGAGTGAGAAGCATGGCAATCCCTTTCGCATAATAATCTTACTCATAACAATCCTCCCTTGTTTGATGTTATTAACTATATTTTGCAATATTCATTGTAAAAACAATGAATTACGGCCTCACAGCAACGGCCTGCCCTACATGGCTATATAAGGGCAATATTCGTGCCAGAATTAATTATTTGTAAGTGCGTGTATTTGCACGATAATTATTTTGAGGCTGTCCTGAGATATAGGATTTTACACCCATTTTATGGAATTTGATTCCACTGGTCAAAAGGGTATCTGACAGGCTGATTTTTTTTGGTATCTGCTTCTATTTGCCTGACGCGTGGTGGCTGCGCCTGACACAGGATTACTATAACATTGCAAAAAAACGCTGACTTGCCTTGTCTTGTGCTTCACTATCGGCTGGAATCCAGTTTGCTTCTTAACTCACTTAACTATATATGCAATTATTGTTATTTTTTTATTTTTGTTTTTCATTTTGTGAGAAAATATAGTATATTTGTGAAAAAATACAGTATAATAGAAACCCGTAGCGCCGGCAATAGAAGTTGCCTCGCGAGGGGTGGCAGTCATGACGGATAGGTGTGGCAGTCATGGCAGATTTTTATATAAGGAGATGATTTTATGAAATACACCAATGGAGCGATGTTTCATTTCGATAATGGCCTTCCGCACCGGGTTAAATCAGTTAATACAAATACCGGGTATCTGCCTGATTCAAACCATAATGAGGGCGGGGGACTTTCTTTAGCCCAGGACCAGAGGAAGTACAATGAGCACCTCTACCAGTATAGGCCGCTGATTGGCGATATCACACTTTCAGAACCTCCAGAGGCGTATATGAAGAAATTAATTACTAAAAACAAGGAAATGCTCAAAGTTATGGCTAAGATAACACAGGTTGCGGCAACTGATTTCACCGTTATCATACAAGGCGAAACAGGCACCGGTAAGACCATGATAGCGCGCATGCTTCATTCACAGAGCAAGAGGTCGCCCAAACCCTTCGTCCATGTCGATATAAACGCAATCCCGGAGTCCTTGATAGAAACCGAGCTATTCGGCCACGAAAAGGGTTCTTTTACCGGGGCATATAGAAAAAAACAGGGGTTTTTCGAGGCCGCCCACGATGGCACTATCTTCATAGACGACCTGCAGAACATGTCCTTTTGGATACAGGGGAAGATTCTGAGCGTCATAGAAGAAAAGAAGCTCTACTGCGTAGGCTCCTCCGCCCCCGTGCACATCAATGTGCGTATAATTGCCGCCACTAACAATGATATAAGAAGAAGCCTGAAAGAAAAGAGGATTCGCGAAGACCTGTTCTACCGCCTTGGGGAGTTTTTTGTCAATATACCTGCGCTGAGAGAAAGGGCGGATGATATACCGCTTTTGTTCAGGGCGTTTGTAGATAGCGCGTGTGCCGAGCTTGGACGCCCTAAGCTGAAATATGCTGATTCTGTTATCAAAACCCTGACAAAACACGCATGGCCAGGCAATGTGAGGGAATTAAAATATGTCGCCAGACGGGCAGTCTTGTTTTGTGAGTCCGACACGATAGAAGATAATAACATAGAGATAATCTCTCCTCACGAGGCCGGCATTATGGAAAGCGATTTGAATCTGCCTCTGAAGGAGATTACCGGTCGTTTGGTCAGGGAAGTCGAGACCAATGCCATCAGACATGCCATGGACAAGACCGGAGGCAACAAGAAAAAGGCCTCGGCACTCCTAAAGGTGGACTATAAAACGCTTATCAATAAAATAAAAGAATACGAAATCGAAAAAAAATAAAAAAACCAACGCCAATGCCTGTGGGTGCGCTATCTCAAATAATATCCGCCAAAGGCACATGCCTTACACACATCTGCCCCATCCTTGTGTACATGCCTCATGTCCTGGACGTAATCGCCGCATTGTGCACATCTGACGCGCTTTATAGGGCGTCCGGGCATGTCCTCGGGCGGGACATTTACGGTGACAGACATCGTATAAAACAACTCTTCGCCGGCCATTTGTTTATAGGCCATAAGCTGCGCTTCGTAGGGGTTTGCAATATCGGGGAAATAGTGTTTTGCCTTATCGCGCGAGTCCTCGCGGGCAACAACGCGCACTGCCGCCCTGGTGTTTAAATTCAAAAAAGTGGCCGCCATTATGCCGTAGTCCATGAACTTCATAGACCTGTGGCCAAGGGAACAGCCCGTTACGGACTGAATCGCGTCCGTGGCACAGCGGTCTATCTCGACATACACGAGGATGTCTTTTCTGTCGCTGCCCCTGGGGTCGAAAATGCCCACCGAACTAAGCCCTAAGATAGACATCTTAACACCCAGCACCTGCCCGGCACAGAGATGTCCGTGCATTTTAACCGATTCGTCGAGCAGCCTCTGAAAGTCGAATGCCATGCCTTGCCTGCCTCCAGTTCGTTAACCGTGTTGATTATGAGTAAACAGACATGCCCCTGTCAAGCGGCAAGGACAAACCGTTGCCCATACCGCAAAACGGCCCTGAGCCAAAAGTGTTGCACGTTAGACACACAACTGTTGCAATGCTGCAACAGTAGCCATTCGCAACCCTAAGCAAAGCCTTGACAGCCAACGCAGAACTGCCTATATTAATTGAGTATTTCCGTCTGAGGCTGTGCTTAGGCATGATTATTGCAAATTAGAGACTGCAAGGCCGGTGTCTTAACTCCGGCTGCAACAATCGGCGAAGTTCTGGCCTATATAATGCGGTTCTGGTTTTGGCGATGAAGTTCTGGTTTGGGTGAATATTCAGGTTGGATAAACTTTAAATTACGATACGGGTTTTTTGCGCTCATTCTCTGTTCTTAGGGGGTAACAAATGCTGAAAAAAGGGATTCTTAGTAATAACAAATGTTATGTGCTGCCGCTTATAGTGGCGGTCTTCGCGTTTTCAGCCGGAACTCACTACATGGGGCTGGTAGAGAATTTGGAGGCTCAAAACGATCAATTGGCCCGGCAAATCAGGCAATTGGAAGAGAAGTTCATATCCGAAAAAGAGAGGTCTCTGTCCGAGTTGCAGAAAGACGAATTTGAGATTACGGCATATGAACCGTCATGCAAGAGCTGTGGCAAATGGGCAAAATTCGGCATTACGAAATCTGGCACCTCTCCCAACAGATTAAGAACAGTGGCGGTCGACCCTGATGTTATTCCCATCGGTTCACTCGTCTATATTGAGGGCATAGGATGGCGGGTAGCCGAGGACACGGGCAGCCGCGTTAAGGGCAAGATTATAGACCTGTTCTGTGAGTCCATCAAAGAGGCAAGGGAATTCGGAAGGCAGAAAAAGACCGTTTATTATAATAAGGCATAATGCATTTCGTTACTAACAAAATATAAGGCTTTGTATTAATAATACGACGTTGTCCTTTATTAGTTTCCACAAATTAAGGAGAAATTGCGATGTCGGAATCTTCAGACGAGAAGGAAGCAGAGGCAGCAGCAAAGGTAGCAAAGGTAGCAGCGATACTAAATCCTTTAAATGTCGAGCTAGCAGCGATGCAAGTAGTTATCAGAGATATGATCAAAGATGAGAATGCACTGACGAACAATCGGATGACCTCGATGATTGCAATCAACGCACTTCTCTTTACGGCGCTCAATTATACGTGGGAGAAAACGGATGCCAAGGCTCTCAGTCACCTAATTTCTATTGTTGGTTGGGTAGCCTCGATTTTTAACGTTGTCATGATCATCCTTTCATCTCGCGCAATACAGAGACTCCTGCTATTGTGGCGTTTCATTAGACCGGAGAACTACGAAGGCCCAGGTGTTATGGGCGCTGAGCCGCCCTTCAAGCGCGACAAGAAAGCAATCTTTCTCTACGTTACGCCATGGGTAATACTTGCATTATTATTCTTTGGTGCTTGGAGTTATATTTGGTTGGGGTTGGATTTTAAAACACATCCCGTAGTAAATTCGCATGTGGTATCATGCCAGCTTGGGGGGCATGGTTGCTACGGCATCTATCATGTATTTGACATTTCCACACAAGACCGTGTAATATCTACTCAATGCGCCCATGGCTCAATTGGATAGAGCGTCGGACTACGGATCCGAAGGTTGGGGGTTCAACTCCTCCTGGGCGCGTTAAAACAAGCGGCTCTATACAGTCAGAGCTATGTTTATGCCGGCATACCGGTGACATTACAGAATGAGATTATTTTTACTTCTTTTTGTACTCATCTACGCCTCAATGCATTTCTATGCCATGGCTGCCGCAAGTTCGGCCTTTAACCTGAAATCCGATGACAAGACCGTCGCTGCCCTCGTTATGCTCATACTGACTGTATCTCCCTTTATTGTGAGATACTCCGAAAGGACAGGACACCCATCGGCTGCCATGGCGGCGGCTTACATTGGATATTACTGGATGGGGTTTCTGTTGTATGTTGTGCTGTCTTTGTTATCGTTTGACCTGTACAGATTAATTCTTTATCTCGCAGGCAAGGTAAGCCGTTCTGAGCTGGATTTCCTGAGGGTAAAGATTACCACATCTTTTTATCTGTCTGTCTTATTTTCCATCTGCGTATGTGTCTATGGCTATTTCGAGGCAAGGGCCATTCGTATCGAAAAAGTGGTAATCAGGACAAACAAGGTAACTGCGCCGGTTAAAATCGCGCAAATTTCTGACGTCCATGTCGGTCTCATCATTCGTGATGAGAGAATAAAGACAATCGTTGCAGCCATCGCCGCAGAACTCCCCGACATACTGGTCTCAACCGGCGACCTTGTGGACGGCCAGCTCGACAACACAACCGGCTTTGCCAAATATTTTGAAGCGTTAACCCCGCCCTTAGGCAAATACGCGGTTACCGGCAACCACGAATTTTACGCGGGGCTGCGGCAGCCGATTGACTTTACAGAGCGCTGCGGATTTAAATTATTAAGAAACGAGATGGTCGATATTGGAGACGGTATTGTTATTGCCGGCGTTGATGACCCTGAGGTAATCAGATACAGAGGGCCGTTTAATGAAAGAATAAATCTTGACTCAAAAGAAGCGCTTGAGGCTTCACAAACACATCAAATAGAAGAACAAAAACTGCTAATGGGCATACCACCGGACAAATATACAATCTTATTGAAGCACAGGCCTGAGCTGAATAAACACGAAGAGGGGCTTTTTGACCTGCAGTTGTCCGGGCACACGCATAAGGGACAGATATTCCCGTTCAATATTGTAACGTGGCTTTACTACTCAAAACAAACCGGGCTGAGCGATTTCACAGCATGGGTTTATGTACCAAATAAGAGCGGCCTGTTAAAAGTTGGCAAAAGGGAATCTTTGTACGTAAACAGAGGCGCAGGCACATGGGGCCCGCCAATCCGCGTACTAAGCCCGCCCGAAATTGCCATTATCGAACTCATTCCCGAAAATGTGAAAGAACCGCTGAAGCCGTAAGCCGTGGAGCTGTATCTCCATCATATCAAAACTCGGGTTTACAGACCTTCATCACGATCTATTTAAATACATATTCTAAAATACCATTTTCAAGCATCGTTAAATTAAAAAGATAGTCATTGTAATCAAAAGTCTCACGTAGAGGTCTTGTAGTATTTCTCCACACCAATCCATCAGTAATCCATATAAATTTGAATTTACCCTCCAAAACATCAAATAAATTCCTATATTCACCAGCCGTAGAGTTTAGTTTTGAACCGCCGCCACCGTAAAAGTTTGTTTCAACTATAAATAACTCTTTGCCATTATCTATAACATAATCGTATCTTCGTGAAGATTTATCTACCGGCACATCATAGCCAAATTCTTGTTTAATCTTTGCTGCATTTGATTCTTTTAGGTATCTGAAATTCTCCTTGCCGCACAAATCTGCAATGAATGCCTCAACAATATCCTCCATAATTCTTTATCAAAATCATCTTTACCTATAAGGTAGTTAAGGTTATTCAGAGCCAGTTCAATTTGTTTAGTATTCCGTAATACTTTGTTCCAATTTACAAAATAAGACCAAAGCATATTGCTGGGCTTTAGATTTGTAATGAGAAAATCAAAAACATCCTCGTTACTTTTGCATCTCAGGACGTTGTCATAAAAAGATAAGTATTTCATCACTATTTTAGCGTTTATTTATTAATTTTAGATTATTCATATCTTCAAATTCTTCAAATCGCTTTATAGATAAATCTAAATATTGTTTTTCAGTGTCAATGCCGATAAAATTTCTGCCGTAGAGATATGCGGCAATCCCTGTCGTCGAACTTCCAGTGAATGGATCTACAATTAAATCGCCTTTGTTTGTGCTTGCTAAAACAATTCTTTTAAGCAAATCGAATGGTTTTTGTGTTGGGTGTTTTCCAAATGCCTTCTCCGTAGGCTTTGGCGCGTTGATTGACCAAACAGTTCTCATCTGCAATCCAGCTTTTTTTAACTGATCTTCCGGCCAGTTTCCGTTTTTCATTAATTCATAATTGAAAGTATGCTTTCCTTTTTTATCCTTTCTTGCCCAAAGCAGAGTTTCATGGCTGGCGGTAAAAAAACGGCAACTTAAATTTGGGGAAGCGTTTGGTTTGAACCATGCAATATCATTCAAAAAATGAAAATTGTTTATTTCCAGAGCAAAACCGCATTGATAGATTGAGTGATAAGTCCCGCTGATCCAGATTGACCCGTTTTGTTTTAATACTCGTCTACATGTTTTTATCCACTGAAGATGAAATTCAAAATTATCTTTTGCCCCGTTTGATAAATCCCAATCTCCCTTTTTAACGCTTACCATTTTCCCGTTTTGACAGGTAAAAGTCCCGCTGGATAAAAAATAAGGCGGATCTGCAAAAATCATATCCACCGAATCTTCAGGCATGGAAGTCAAAATTTCCAGACAATCAGCATGGTATAACTTAAACCCGGTTTTTTCATAATATGGTTGTTGTATAATCATTAAATTAGAGTCATTTTTAACATTGTTTTCCCTCTATTAATCCCTCATCTCTAAGCACCCGCCATGCCTTTACCCGCTTTCGCTGTTCTAACACCCACTCGCATCCACATCATTGTAGCATACCAACAGGGATTTTGTGCTGAGGTAAATTAGACAAACCTTAATTATCCGCCGGCAGCAGCGCCA